>JAHCBA010000008.1 GCA_019634625.1 Verrucomicrobiia bacterium | reverse complement strand
CTCACGGCTTCCCGAGGGCAAAGCACCTTCGCATGGATCGGTTTGGCCGGAACTCAGCGCCCAAGCGCTCTTGGCGCGTCATCTACGGCGTTTGCGCTCCGTGGCGGATGCCGAATCCAGAAGAGGTCTTTCCTCCGGAGGGATTCCCGACCCGAATCCTACGCGCACAACCTTTCGGCCTGCGGCCGCTCGTACTCCTCCAACGCCGGGAGGGTGACCTCGGCGTGGCGGGCGTAGGCGCGGTGGACTGCTTTGCTGTTGTGGCCGAGGGCTTCCTGGGCGAAGCGCTCGGGGTACCCGACCGTCTTGGCGCGCTCGGCCCACGCGTAGCGGTAGCTGTGGAGCGTCACGCCCTCGATGCCGAGACCCCGGCAGCGTTGCTTGAATTCCGTGGCTCGGTCGGAGGCCCGGACACCCCGGAGATTGGGGAAGAGCGGGCCGGACGCCGGGAGTTGGCGAAGGACCCTTTCCAGGTCGTCGCCAATGCGTATCAGGGCGGGCGATTCGGTCTTGCGCCGGAAATACGCGATGACGCGGCGTTCCCAGTCGATGTCCTCGGCGGCGAGGTTGGCGATGTCGCCTTGGGCACCGCCGAGGTGCCAGCAGAGTTCGTAGAACGCGCGGCGTTCGGGATGCGGCTCGCGGTCGAGGATGGGGAAGTGCGCGTTGATCGCCGTAGCGGAGGGTCAGCGCCTGGCGTTTGGTGCCGATCGGGCATGGGGGCCACACCAAACTGGGGCGATTCCGACCAACGGCGATCTCGCGCGCCAGGCAGGGTTCGCCGGCTTCCCTCACGTCCCTTGGCCCTCGCGCTCCTCGGATCGGGCTGCATCGGATGGCCGACCGAACCCGACCGCGACCACGTTCCCCTCCCCTCGCGCCTCGAATTCTTCGAGGGACGGAAGGGTGACCTGGGCGTTGCGGGCGTAGGCGCGGTGGACGGCTTTGCTGTTGTGGCCGAGGGCTTCCTGGGCGAAGCGCTCGGGGTACCCCGCCTTCGTCTCGCGTTCGCGTGACTTCGGCGGACAGGCCGGCCGTTTTCGCGCGTTCGGCCCAGGCGTAGCGGTAGGAGTGGAGGGAGACGCCCTGGATCTTCAGGCGGCGGAGAATGCGCTGGCGGCGTGTTCGGTGCGGGTGATACCGCGGCGTTCACCGTGCCGGACCGAAGGCCAGAGCTTCTTCGGCAGGATCGGCCACGGGATCCAGTTCATCCCGAGTGCGAAGTTGTGAAAGCGCCGGAGGAAGATGTTGGTCGAGACCGTGCCGGCTCGGAGGACAGCGAGGAGATGCTCGGCCTGGGTGTCGATGAGGGGGCGGTCGCGGATCGAGTCGAAGGCGGATTCGGCGGAGCCGCGCTCGTAACGGGCGGCGTTGGCGCCGGTGCGCAGGGCGATCATCTCGCGCATGACGTCACCCCACGTCCGTTTCGCGGCCTGGTCGTCGGCGGCAGTGAGGTAGGTTTGCGCGATGCGGAGGTTGAGCTGGGGCTGGCGCAGGGCTTCGTTGCGGGCGTGGATGAGCGTCTCGGCGGTTCGACGATCGGCGGTCCTGAGGCTGAAGCGTCGGCCGGTCACAGGTGCCGATGGAGGAACGCGCGGCCGGATCCGGATTTCAGGTAGCGTTCGAAGGCGAGCGCACGGGTCCGGTCACAGAAGGCGGTGGCGGATCGTACAGTCCAGGGGCGGTACCTGGCGGTGTGGGTGACTTTGCCGGCGTTGTGCTCGGCGAGGCGGCGTCGGAGGTCGCGGGTTTGGCCGGTGTAGATCCGGCCGGGAGCGGACTGGGATTCGAGGGTGTACACGTAGTGAAACGTAGGCATGGCCTCGGCTGGTGCTTTGATTTGCGGGCCTCCTTTGGGCTGCTCCATGAATCTGCAGCCCTCCTTCACCCTGCGGGCTGCTGGAGCCTGTGGTGTGGGTCTCCTTTGGGGTGCTCCATGAATCTGCGGCCCTCCTTCGCCCTGCGGGCTACGGCGGGCAGCCTTCGCTGGCCTGCCAGCCATAGCTGGCCGGCAGGCCAGCGAAGGCTGGTGGCTGGGGACGGAATCGAACCGCCGACACAAGGATTTTCAGTCCTCTGCTCTACCGACTGAGCTACCCAGCCCCAAAACGTGGGCCGGCAATTCAGCCTTCCTCGCCGTTGGGTGGCAAGCAGGATTTCAACGACGGGCGCGGACGCGCGGATGCCGTGCATCCCGGAGTTGTGGGGAGGGGCGCGAACTTCGCGAAGCATTGCCTCGGAGGGCCGAGTTCCACGAGGCCGCAACGATGGGGTGCTTTGGGATGAGGACTCGCGGATCTCGTCCCTCCGATTTGCTGCCTTGAGCGCGGGCGTGGGGGCCGTTCCCGATGGCCAGACCCCGACAGGGTGGTGAAGGTCGTGGTTCTGGCCGAGCAGGCTTGCGACGCTTCGCCGGAACTCATGTCGCCTGCCCCGCCTGCTCTTCCGCTCGATCCAGGCGAATCAGCCGTGGTACGGTCCATTTTCGGAGGCGCCGACCGATCTCGCTGGGCCAATTCTCCTGGGTGCAGGTCATGAACACCTGCCCCTGATCGCGCTCGGCGCGCTCGAGCAGCGGCATCAGTCCGGCCCGGCGCCGGGCATCCAGTTCCCCCATGACATCATCGATGAGGAGGATGGGTGGCGGACCGATGCGGGCGGTGAGGAACTCTGCCTGGGCCATTTTCAGGGAGATGGCCAGGGATCGTTTCTGGCCTTCGCTGCCGAACTGGGCCGCCGATCGGTCTGACAGAAGGAGTTGGAGATCGTCACGATGGGGACCGACGGCGGTGGCGCGAAGCACCCGCTCGCGGGCGGCGGACTGGGCCAGTTCAACCGCGAAATCCTCCTTCACCGTCGGGGCATAGCGCATCTGGACCTCCTCGGCGTCCCCACTGATCTGGCGATAGGCGTCGCGGACGCGAGTCGCGAGGTCGGGGACCAGGGCGCGGCGTCGTTGGATTAGAACCGTTCCCGCAGCCACGACTTCGCGGGTGAACGGTTCGAGCAGGGCTGGATCGGGGTCGGGCCGTTTGAGGACGGCGTTCCTTGACTGGAGCGCCCGGACATAGCGTTGGAGGGTGGCCAGGTACCCGGGCTCCGACTGGGCGAGGAGGAAGTCGAGGAAGCGTCGCCGGCCGCGGGAGGGCCCCTTCACGAGGTGGAGATCCTCACTGCAGAACACCACGGCGCGCAGTTGTCCGTAATAGTCGCCGAGTCGTCGCACCGGCTGATCGTCGAGGGTGAGGGATCGTTCCGAGGCGGACCAGTACATGCGCACCTCGTGTTCAAGTTCCGACAGGAACCTGGCCCCAACGAAGTAGCCGCGGGCACCGTGGCGCACCATTTGGGCGCCGCCGACGCCCCGGAACGACCGGAGGGTGGCGAGCAGGTAGATGGCTTCGAGGATGTTGGTCTTCCCCTGGGCGTTGTCGCCAATCAGCAGGTGGAAGCCCGGATCGAAGTCCACGTCCAGCCGCCCGTAGTTGCGGAAATCGCGCAGGCGGAGGTGACGGAGGTGCACGCGGCGAGACTACCGGCGTCCTGGCTGGACGGAAGCGTCGGGGTGGCGCGCCGGTGCCGGATTCTGCCCCGCGGAGGAATTGGGCCTCAGGAGCGGCCTCAGGAGCGGCTTCAGGAGCTTTTGACGCCTGTGATGCAGAGGCGCAGGAAGCGGAGAAAGCGGCGGACCGGGGACTGGTGGGTCGCGAGGGGCTGGAGGTCGGGAACGGACGGCCCGGTGGGCTGGGCGAAGTGAACCCTGGAGCGGATCAGGAGCGTTCCCAGGCACAGGTCGGCGAGTGGCAGCACGACATTGAAGTTCTTGTGCATGTACCGGTGGTGGAGGATGTGATGGCCATTGAGCCGGAAGAACAGGCCGGACCGTTCGAGGGCGCGTTTCCGGGGGAGGTGCATGCACCAGTGAAGGTACTCATAGACGCCGTAGTAGGCGGCCATGGTCACAGCACCACCGATCAGCAGGCCCCATTGACCGAGGTACCATGCCGCCCCGGCGAAGGGCAGGGCGCAGAGGAGCACGAGCACGGGGCCGTTCCACCACGCCATCGGGATGGTTTCCTTGTCCTTTTCGTCGATCAGGTGATAGCTGTGGTCGGCACGGAAGATGCGGTGATGGATCAGCGCGTGGGTCCGGAATGGATACGTGAACGGGCCGACCGGCCGGTGCATGACGAAGCGGTGGAGGGTCCATTCGAAGAAGGAGGCGAAGACCACGGCCAGGACCGAGCCAACGGCTGCCCAGAACAAAACTTCAATCATCGAGCGGGGGGAGGGTTTGGGAGACGGACAGGACGGACAGGGGTAACACAACCTGGGGGAAAGGCGAAGCTCGCCCCGCGGATCGCGGGATTGCAGCCAGGCCCCGGCAGAGCGCCGGCAACCGGCTGGCTGCCGCGCCGGAGCAGGCGAGCGGTCCCCGATCAGAATGGTCGCTCCCGCCAGGCAGGCGGGTCTGGTATGTCTGAGGGACGGAACTCACTGTGGGCGCGAGGCGCGGGGGCAATGTATTTGGCAGAGGCTGGTTTGCGCAACGGTGTTGTGTATCGGCGCGGCGATTCCTGTGTGGCGTTTGCTGGCGTTTGCATTTGCCGGCTGGCACCGGGTCGGTTAAGCGAGATCCATGGAGGTTCGGGAGGCGCTGGTGGCATTGAACATGGTGGAGCATGTCGGGCCGGTGCGGCTGCGGCATTTGCTCGACCATTTTGGGGACGCATGCGCGGTGCTGGGGGCTTCGCGCGACGCCCTGATGCGGGTATCGGGGGTTGGGTCGGACACGGCCGAGGCGATAGCCGGCTGGGAACGGTCGGTGAATCTTGCGGCGGAACTGCGCCGGGTGGAGGAGTTTGGCTGCCGGGTGATCGTTCAGGATGATGCGGAATACCCGGCGCTGCTGCGGGAGATCTACGATCCGCCGATCGTGCTGTATGTCCGCGGACACCTCGAGCCCCGCGACCGCAATGCGGTGGCCCTGATCGGGTCGCGCCAGACGACCCACTACGGACTCGAGGTGGCGCGGCGCCTCGGGTACCAGCTTGGGTATCTCGGGGTGACGGTGGTGAGCGGCGGGGCGCGGGGGATCGACACGGCGGCCCATCAGGGGGCGCTGCATGCGAAGGGGCGGACGGTGTGCGTGCTGGGGACGGGGATCAACCTGGTGTTTCCGCCGGAGAATGCGGAGTTGTTCGAGCGCATTGCCGCGCAGGGGGCGGTGCTGACCCAGTTTCCCTTCAATCGCCCGGCGGACCGGCAGTCGTTCCCGATCCGGAACCGGATTGTGGCGGGGATGACGCTGGGGAGCGTGGTGGTGGAGGCGAATCTGTCGAGCGGGGCGCTGATCACCGCGAATTTCGCGCTGGATTACGGGCGGCAGGTGTTTGCGGTGCCGGGCCGGATCGATTCACCCCGGAGCAAGGGGTGCCACGATCTCCTGAAGAAGGGGGCCAAGCTGTGCGAGGGGGCGGAGGACATCCTCAGCGAGTTCGAGTACCTCTTCCCGCCCTCCAACGGAAGGCCGTCACCCGCCGAGACCGGGATGCTGCCGGCGCTGACGTTGTCGCCACAGGAGGAACAGGTGCTGGCAGCGCTGGCGTCGGGGGAGTTGCCCATCGACGACGTCATTCATCGAAGCCGGCTGCCGGCGGCCACGGTGTCGGTGGCGCTGCTGAACCTGGAAATGAAGCGACTGGTGACCCAACTGCCCGGAAAACGGTTCGTACAGAACCGGGTGGCCGGGGGGTGAGGGGTGGAGGGCTGAGGGCTGAGGGCTGAGCGCTGAGGGCTGAAGGCTGAAGGCTGAGGGCCCTTGGGACCCGCCCGCTTCCCCCATTCCCCACTCGCCACTCGCCACTCGCCACTCGCCTCCCGACGGAGAACTGGCCGCGCACTACGGCCCGGAGTCTTCCAGTTTCCGTTCGATCTCGGGGTCGGGTTTGAGGTCGAGGGCGCGCTGCCAGGCGGCACGGGCGTCTTCGAGGCGACCCAGGCGATGGTAGATGTCGCCGAGATGATCGTAGAGGGTGGGATCGGGTTCCTCGCTGAGGGAGACGGCGCGGAGTTGGTGGGGGAGGGCTTCCTCGGACCGGCCCAACTGATGGAGGACCCAGGCGAGGCTGTCGAGGTACGCGTCGTTGTCGGGGTCGAGACGGACGGCGCGTTCGATGAGTTCGTGGGCACGTTCGAGGTGGAGGCCCTGCTCGGCCCACATGTAGCCAAGGTAGTTGAGGGCTTCGGCGAAGTTGGGATCGAGTTCGATGGCTCTTTCGAACTGGGCGGCGGCGTCCTCGTACCGTTTGGCGCGCTCGAAGGCGACGCCGGACTGGAAGAAGAAGGCGGGCGTCAGGTGTTCCGGGGCGGTGGCGCCGGCAATGACCTCGGCGGCGGTGAGGTGACGGATGGCCTGGTCGTAGCGTTCGAGCTCGATACAGGCGGTGCCGGAGAAGTATTCGAGGCGGAAGCTGGGTCGGAACCGCAGACGGGCGCGATCGAGGATGGCCAGGGCCTCGGCGGGGCGACGGTGCCTCAGGTGGGCGATGGCGAGGTCGAAGTAGATATCAGGCTGGTCGGGGCGGAGGAGGAGGACCCGGTTGAAGGCATCGACGGCTTCCTCGAAGCGCTGGCGTTCGAGGGCAAGGACGCCGAGGAAGTAATGGGGAAGCGGGTTGGTGGGCTCGATGCGGGAGAGGATTTCGAGCTGTTCGATGGCCTTGTCCGGGTTGTCGGACTCGAGGTAGATGCCGGTCAGGCGTTCGCGCAGGCCGGGGAGGTCAGGATCGGATTCGAGCAGGGCCTGGTAAAGGGGGAGGGATTTCGCGGACTCGCCGAAGCGATGGTAAAGGTCGGCGAGGCGGAGGCGTTCGGCGGCATTGCGGGGGCCCAATTCGGCGGCGCGGTCGAGCAGGGCAACGATCCGGGGCTGGAGATTGCCGAGATCGGGGTGGCGCATGGCGTCGAGGACACCGAGGGAATTGGCGAGGACCAGGAGGAAGCCGCTGTCGGTATCGGGCTGTCGGCCGGCCTCTTCGAGGACGGCGAGGGCATCGGCGGCCTGGCCGGCCTGGAGGTAAACGACGACGAGGTTCTGGTAGGCCCCGATGTTGCGGGGCATGCGGGCGATGGCCTCGCGATTGGCGGCGATGGCCGCCTTGGGATTGCCTTGGAGGGAATGGACGATGCCGAGCCAGCCCCAGGCCATGCCGGGCTGGGGGGAGCGACGGACGAACCGTTCGAGGATCAGGCGGGCGTCTTCGTACCGGCGCCGTTCGATGAGTTTGCGGACGACATCGAAGGTGAGGTCTTCGTTGAGGGGATCACTGGCGACGGCGGCCTGGAAATGTTCGAGGGCCTCCTCGAGGTGTCCTTCAAGTTCGGCCAGGATGCCTGCGGTGAAGCGGGCATGAGCCTCGACGCGGCGTTCGTCCTCGGAGGAGAGGCGGACCTCGCGGAACTCCGTCCTGGACCGGGAACGGAGCGTACGATCACCGCGCTCGAAGGAAGTCGATCCGCAGCCGATCGTTCCAGCGAGCAGAACGGTCAGCAGCGCGGCCCAAGCGACCCCAAGGCGAGCCATGGCGACGAACGACACCACCGTCCCCGGGGATGGGGACGGTGGCCTGAAGGCTGGCAGCGACCTCGCCGCCCGTCGGGGGGCGGGAAGGCGACCCGGAAAGGGCCTACTTCTGCCAGGTGCGCTTCTTATGGCGGTTGGCGCGCAACTTCTTGCGGCGCTTGTGTTTGTTAATCTTCGTCTTGCGACGTTTCTTCAGCGATCCCATACAATCCTTCGTCTCCCCCGCCCGGCGTCAGTACACGATTTTGTTCAGCGGGTATTCAATGATGCCCTCCGCGCCGGCGGCCTTGAGCTGGGGGATGATCTCCCGCACAACCTGCTCGTCGAGGATGGTTTCCACCGCCACCCAGCCCGGTTGGCTGAGCGTCGAGACGGTTGGATTACGCAAGGCGGGCAGGGATTGCAACACCTTTGGGAGGTTCTCCTGCGCGATATTGAGCTTGAGACCGACCTTGGCTTCGGCGTCGATGGCCCCGCGGAGGAGCAGGCAGAGGGTCTCGATCTTGGCCCGTTTCCATGGATCGGCCCAGGCGGTGTGATTGACGATCATGCGCGGCGTGGAGGTGAGGAGGGTGTCCACGATGCGCAGGCGGTGGGCGCGCAGGGAGGAGCCGGTTTCGGTGACCTCGACGATGGCATCCACGAGTTCGTGGGCCTTGACCTCGGTGGCGCCCCAAGAGAACTCGACTTCGGCGGTGACGCCGTGGCGCTGGAGGTAGGCGCGGGTGAGGTTCACGACCTCGGTGGCGATGCGTTTGCCCTGAAGATCCCTGGGGCCGTGGATGGGCGATTCCTCGGGCACGGCGAGCACCCAGCGGGTGGGCTGCCGGGTGGCCTTGCTGAAGAGAAACTCGCCGACCTCGTGGACCTGGGAGCCGTTTTCGACGATCCAGTCGTGCCCGGTGATGCCGCCGTCGAGGTAGCCGTGCTCGACGTAGCGGCTGATTTCCTGGGCGCGAATGAGGCGGATTTCGAGTTCCGGATCGTTCACGTAGGGGATGTAGGAGCGGCTGCTGACCTGTACGTTCCAGCCCGCGCGGCCGAGCTTTTCGAGCGTGGCGTTCTGGAGGCTGCCCTTGGGCAGGCCGAGTCGAACGAGGGGTGTTGGGGTGCTGCTCATGAGAGGAGTGTTGGAAGACTGGGCGGCGGCGTCAGGCGGGCTCCTGCCAGCCGAGGATGCGGCGGCCTTCGCGGCGGATCCGTCCCTGGGCCAGGGCGGAGAGGACCGCCGGGTAGAGCCGGCGTTCGGCCTCCTGGATCCGGGCATGGAGGCTCTCCGGAGAATCGTCGTCCCGTACCGGCACCGCGGCCTGGGCGAGGATGGGGCCGCTGTCGATGCCTTCATCGACCCAGTGGACGGTGCAGCCGGTGATCTTGACGCCGTGTTCGAGGGCCTGGCGCCAGGCGGCGAGGCCGGGGAACGAGGGCAGGAGGGACGGGTGGACGTTGATGACGCGTTCGGGGAAGGCGCGGAGGAAGTCGCCCTTGAGGATGCGCATGAACCCGGCAAGGGCGACCACCTCGACATCGGCCTCGCGCAGGTGCCGGACGAACCCGGCCTCGGCGGTTTCATCGAGCTTGGTGCGGAACGGGCCGGGCGGGATGTGGTGGGCGGGGATGCCGCGTTCGCGGGCACGATCGAGGATGGGGGCGTCGGCGACGTCGCTGAGGACCAGCGCCATGGTGGCGGGCAGGGTGCCGGACTGGACGGCATCGGCGAGGGCGACGAAGGTCGAGCCCTTCCCGGATCCGAGGACACCGATGCGCATGGGGCGGGTGGCGTTCACGCCTTGGCGCCAACGGAGCTGGCGCGTTTGGCGCGTTTGCGGCTGGTGAGGACCTTGGAGACGGTGCCTGTCTGAAGGTACCGGTCGCGCAGGCGGGTGAGCAGGGCGTCGCGACGGTCGTACAGGCGGCGGGGACGCCGGGCTTTGACCCGGGCCATGGCATAGGCGGTGAGCAGCGGCAGCGTGAGAGTCGAGTCGCCGTAGCACACCACGCAGTCCGGGAGGTTGTCGGGGTCCACCTTGCCCCAGCTCACCGCCTCGCTGGGGGTGGCGCCGCTGAGGCCGCCGGTGTCGGGTCGGGCGTCGGTGAACTGGAGGAAGTAGTCGTGGCCCTTTTCCTGGATGCCCATGACCTCCTGGATCTGGGGTTCGGTCTGGAGCATGAAGTTTTTGGGACTGCCGCCGCCGAAGATGAGGACGCTGCTGGTGAGGCCGGCGGACTTGGCCTCGTACACGATGGCGGCGGTCTGGTTGACGTCGCGGTTGACGTCGGGGAGGAGTCGGGAATCGCGCAGGGCCATGGCGGCGACGTTCATGCCGATGCTCGAGTCGCCGGGGCTGCTGGTGAAGATGGGGATGCCGCACCGGTAGGCGGTGGCGAGGACGGAACTGTCGCGCAGGCCGAGTTTGCGACCGCGCTCATCCACGTAGCGGCCGAGCAGGTAATGGAATTCGTCGGTGCCCATGGCCCGCTGGAACTCGGGTCCCTGGATGACTTCGCGGACGAAGGCGTCGGTGTCGAGGAGGACGTGGTAATCGAACAGGACGTCGTAGATGCGGATCACGCCGTCCCGGTGGAGATCGACGTCGTTGAGAAAGGGCGATCCGGCATAGAGGGCCATGTCGAGGCCGTAGTGGAGGTCGTGGTAGAGGTTGGCCCCGGTGGAGACGATCCAGTCCACGAATCCGGCCTTCATGAGGGGGATCAGGCAGCTCTTGCCGAGGCCGGCGGGGGTCAGGGCGCCCGTCAGGCTGAGGCCCACGAAACCGTCGTCGGCGAGCATCTTCTCGGCAAAGAGGCGGCAGCCTTCGCGCAGGCGACCGCCGTTGTAGGCCATCATGGTCCGGTCGATGAGGTCCGCGGCGGTGATATTGCGCCCGATGCCCAGCGGGTTGAGGCGCGGGTAGGCGGCGAACTTCTTCGAGGGGGTCGGGCCCGACGACTTGCTCATGACGCGGGCAAGTGTGGCGCCCGGCGCCAAATGACCAATCAAAAAGGCGCCTTCAGATCCGCAGGAACAGGCCGCGGCGGTGCATCCAGAAGAGAACGAGCCAGTAGAGGGCGAGAATCACCGCGCCTTCGAGGAGCGGGGCGTAGGCGGCCCCGAGGGCCTGGAAGAATCCGGGTCCGAGGTGGGTGCGGAGGGTGGATTCGAAGAAATCGTCCCACAGTTGGGCAATGACGTAGGCGGCGATGGAGTTCATGCCGATGACGCGCAGGGGAAAGGCCCAGGCGTGGCCGTCGCGCCGGTCGAGCAGGACATGGAAGGCGGCGAGGATGAGGAAGCACCAGCCGCCGCTGAACAGGACCCAGGACGGAGTCCAGATTCGCTTCACGACGGGGCAAAGGCCCGTCATGCCCAACAGGGCGCCCAGGGCAAGTCCTGCGACGCCCAGGGTGAGCAGGCGTCCCAGGCGGCGTGACGGCAGCGTCTCGTGGCGGAGCACTCCGCCGGCGATGAGGCCGAGGAGCATGGTGGCAAGGGTGGGCACGAAGCTGAGCGTGGCGTAACCACCGCCGTTGTACTCCCAGGCTTGAGGGCGGGGAAAGAGGTTGAGGAACCCGTGATCAAAGGCCCAGGCGAGGTTGGCGTTCTTCTGCCAGTGGGCTGCGAAGCCGCTCAGGCCGTGGGCGGCGAGCCATTCGTCGGTCACCCCGACCGCCGCGAAATCGTGGTCGGGTCCCGCCGCGGGATAGAGCGCGAAGGCCAGCCAGGTGCCCAAGAGCAGGACACCCAGGGCGATCCACTGGTCCCGGCGGGGTCGGAAGGCCAGGAGGAACAGCGGCAGATAGCCGAGCCCGATCTGGGACAGCGTGTCCTCGAAGGTCCAGCGCGTCTGCGGGGCACCCACCGAGCGAAGGAAGACGCCCAGCAGGATGAGAATCAGGGCGCGCCAGGCGGCGTGCCCGAACATGGGCAGGAATGGCTGGCCGCGGGACTGGCGGTTGGCGACGGAGAAGGCCAGCGCGGTGCCGACCAGGAAACTGAACCCGGGCTGGATGAGGTCGTGGAGGGTGCAGCCGACCCACGGGACATGGCTCTGCTGTCGTGCGAGGAAGGCCCAGAAGCCGCTTTCGGGCAGGGCCCGGGCCACCCGGCTCAGGTGCAGGACTTCGGCCATCATCAGGAACATCACCAATCCCCGAAAGGCGTCGATCGAGACGATCCGAACCGGAGCGGGGCGGGGATCCGATGGGTTCATGCGAGGTTCCTCCGAGGCTGCCGGCTGGAAGGCGTGCCGGCAAGTCGAACGCCAGGGGTCAGATCTCTGAATTTGACAAATCCGGCCTCGGATCGAGCGGGCGACGGAAAATATCACTCACATTTTGGCGCTAATCCCGACGCCGCTCGGGGGAAGCCGTCGAATTCGCGAATCCGTTTCGCAGCGCAAGGTCCTTGCTCCTGCTCCTGCTCCTGCTCCTAGATGTCGCCGCATGTTCGGTACGGCGGCAGTTCCTCGCCCAGTCGCCCAGGAGAGAGGCTCCTGATGAGGCCGACCAGCAGACAAACCGTCTCGTGCAGTAGCGCCTTGCCCTCCCGGACCTGCTCCGAACTGAGTTCTCCCTTGGCCACCAGCACGTCCAAAGAAGCCGCACACTCCAAGGCGGAGCCCCGCGCCGCATCCAAGTAACGACAACGGTCCGGAGCCGTGTATTTCGCATTGCCTTCGGCTATGTTCAAAGGGACCGAAGTCGAAGCGCGGTCCAACTGGTTATGGACGGCCAGCTTGGAGGAAACGTGTTCGAGAATGCGATTAGCCCAGACTACGAACTGAATGCTACGCTGGTAGACGACCAGTTTTTCGTGGTCAAAAAGGGTTTGTGCCGAGCTCATACGGAATCGGATTGGAGCAAGAGCAAGAGCAAGAGCAAGAGCAAGAGCAAGAAGAAGTCATGGCGGGGAATTGTTGTCCGAATCTCGCGCATGGCTTATGGAGCTTAGAATGGCCTGCAAAGGCGCCGAAATCCCTGAAAAGCCAGGGATGTTGCATTCAACCTCCACAGGCATTATCGCCAGAATGTCCAATGTCAGATTCTAAGATCCGACCGCGGGTCACCCGCTTCCTGTGCCGGCGGGGATGACTCAATTCGGCAGCAGGTGGGCGACATCGGCGTGCAACCGGGCGAGGGCGGTGTCGAGGGTGGCGAGGCGGCCATTCCTTCGGCGGGCAAGTTCGGCGAGCCAGGCGTCGGTCACCTGGGCTGGGCCTTGTAGGTGGCGGTGGGGCACCTCCACAAAATTGGGTCCTTCACCCCACCATTGGTGAGCCGGGTGCGCATTCACCTTTTCCAGGGTTGACCAGGCGGCGGCGGCGCTCCGGTCATGTGCTTCCCGCATATGAACTCGCAGGAAGGCGCCCTGGGTGAAGGGGCAGGTGGCGAAATGGAACTTGCGGAGCCTGCCGAACCATTGATGGGCGCGTTCATGGTGCACGTGCTGTTCAATGAGCAGGGCCACGAGGACGTTGGCATCGAGCAGCCAGGTCATGGGTGGTTCTCCTCCTCCTCAGTCCGGGCGACATCCTCGGCGGTGATGGGACGGCGGGCGCGGGAGATCGGGAGGCCGTGGCGGGTGGTTGGGGTCTGCCTGGTTGGGGGGGGGTGGGAGGGTTCCGCCGCAAGGGCACGATGCAGGAGGCGATTGACGGCGGTACTGAGAGAGCAGTCCTCCGCTTTGGCGAGGGACTTGGCGACTGCATAGAGTTCGGGTTCAAGTCGGATGGTGAGGCGCACGGATCCAATCTGGTGCGCTGGTGCGCTGGTGTCAACGAGGCTCCTGAGACGCCCGACCTCTTTCACTCCGCCCGGACCCGATAAAGCCGGGCCGGATGCTGTCGCCAGTCCGGGTCGGTGAACAGGACCCACCCGTCCGTCAGGGTCGCGGTGGTCAGGGGTGTCCAACCCGGATCGTTGAGATTCGTGGCGACCTCCACGACCACCTGGTCTCGGTTCGCCCACGAGATCACGAACCCGAACCCGGCCGGGGACGGCCCGAATCGGTCCCCGAAATCGAGGATCGTCGGACGAGAACGGACCCAGCGGGCGGTTGGTCGGCCGCTGTAGGTGGATCCCCAGCCCCGGGTTCCCGGCAGATACCGGATCACGGTCGGCACCAGGAACGCAGGCTGACTCGACAAGACCGCTCCCGTTGAGTCCACCAGCAGGGGAGCATCGCCTGCAAAATAGGCGATCAACGGCTGGCTGCTCACGAACGCCAAAGCTCCGATGCTACGAACCGTGTGAGGGATGATCACGCTGGTCAGCGCACTCCCGTCAAAGGCCTGATCGCCAATGCGGCGGAGGCCATTGGTCAACGTCAAGATGCCAAGGGCATCGCACGAACGGAAGGTCAGTGGCCTGAGCTCGGTCACCCCCCTGCCGATCGAGGCGCGCGTCAGGCTAAAACATGCCAGAAATGCCGAATCGCCCAACTGAGTGACGCTGTCGGGAATGACGATGCTGGTCAGGTTCGTGCACATCTTAAACGCAGCGACGCCAATCGACGTCACGCTGTTGGGGATCGTCAGATTCCTCAGGCGCCGGCAGCCCACGAAGGCCTGGTCCCCGATGCTCGTGATGCCGTCGGGCAGGGTCACCCCGGTCAGGCTGGTCGCCTGGGAGAATGTCTGCTCTCCAATTCGCGTGACGCCCTTGGGAATGACGATCTGGGTCAGTCGGCTGCAGTAGGCGAATGCGTAATCCCCGATCTCAGTGATGCTGTCGGGCAACATCATGCTGGCCAGCCCACTGCAGCCGGCAAACGACATCTCCCCGATCCGGGTGACACTCTCGGGCAGTTCGACCTGGGTCAGGCCCGTGCAGTCGTAGAACGCCAGATCCCCGATGGCCTGGACTCCGCCGGGGATCGTCACGGCGGTCAGATTCCGGCACCCCGCAAAGGCGGAACCGCCGATGGCGGTGACGGTGTCCGGAATGACATAAGTGCCGGTTGTCCCGCGAGGTACCCAGGCCAGGGTCGTCCGACCGCTGTTCAGGAGCGGTTCGGCGCCCAACGGACAGCCGTCGAAGGCCCCGCCCCCAATCTGGATTACCCCTGCGCCGATCGTGATCTCGGACAGCCGGATGCAGCCGGCGAACGCCAGGTCTCCAATTCGACTGACACTGTCAGGGATGATCACGCCGGTGAGGTTCCGGCAACCGGCAAAGGCCGAGCCGCCGATCGCGCTCACCGTATCCGGAATGAGGTAACGTCCGGTGGTTCCCCGGGGCACCCAGGCCAGCATTGTTCGACCGGTATTGAAGAGCGGTTCATCGCCCAGCGGGCAACCCTCGAATGCTCCACCCCCGATGTGTTGGATCCCCTCACCGAGGGTCACGTCTGTCAGTCGGGTGCAGCCGGCGAACGCCGAGTCTCCGAGGCTGAGGACGCTGTCCGGGATCGTGACCCTCGTGAGACCTGTGCACCGCCAGAAGGCCCATTCTCCCACGCGGAGGACACCCTCAGGGATCGTTACCCGGGTCAGGCCCTTGCACCCCTCGAACGCGCCATCCGCAATCTGGGTGACCCTCCGTCCGCCGATGCTGTCAGGGATGCTCAGGTCCCCCGTTGGACAACTCTGACCCTGGTAAAGGGCAAGTGTGCCATCCGATTGAATCTCGGTCCGGAACTGGTACTGGGCTTCAGCACGAATCGTCGCCGCCACCAGCAGGAGCAGGACCAGACCCAGACCGGCGGTTGTGCTCGGGAATTTTTTGGTTCTCATGGGAAGGAGATGGTTGTGGATTCAGGTCACCGTGCGGCCGGACCTCGCTCCGTCAGCGTTTGATCGCCCGGTAGAACCGGACGCTCCCCGCGTTGGGAACCACCACGGTCGCTGTGCCCGTGTCGTCCGTGGTGGCCACTTGCGGCATGTCCCTCCACGTGCTGAGGTCCGAGGATTCCTGGAGCGTATAGGCCGTGGCTGGAAGCCCGCGGCAGAGGATGCGTGAACCCTCCACCGTCTGGATGCAGGTCACCTGAATCACCTCGGCCTCGGTCACCGTGAGCATCTGGTCCACGCCGACGTCGGCGAGTTCCTGCACGACACCCGACGGCCATTCGATGCGAACCTTGGTGGCGCGGGTGGCATCCCCGAGGCCAAAATGCCCGTACGGCAGCGGCGCGCCGCAGCCCGGGGCGTTCCCGGAGATCTCGCGCAGTTGCGTGAAGGTACGTCCTCCAATCGTCGCGGTGAGCCGGATCTTGGCACCGATGGCGTCGCGATTCGAGGTGACGCCCACAGCCTTCACTTTGAGCCAGTGATTGGCATTGCCTTCGTTGCGGTACAGGTGGTTGCGGACTGGAAAGCTGTCCCCATGCACCAGCAACAGGTCCGGAAACCCGTTGTTGTCATAGTCCGCCCACGCCGCCAAACCCCAGTGCGTGGCGTCCGTCTGCATGTTTCCGATGTTGACTGACTGAAACGTGCCGTCGCCGCGGTTGCGGTACAGCCGGGCGTCCCCAGCGTAAGGCAGTAAAAGGTCAAGATGCCCGTCGTTGTCGTAGTCCACCCAGGTGGCGGGCGGATTATCGGTGCGATCCTGAAACGACATCCCGGCGGCGTGAGTGACGTTCGCGAACATGCCGTGGCCCAGGTTCCGGTGAAGTCCGACGACACCGGAAAGCCACCGTGAGAGAAAGACATCCGGCCAGCCGTCGTTGTCGTAATCGCCGATAGCCGGAGCCTCGTCATTCAACGCGGCCCCCAGTGAGCCTGCCTGGACCCGGGTGAACGTGCCGTCGCCATTGTTGCGGTGAAGCCGCGGGGGGACGCCGCCATAATGGATGACCAGGATGTCCTGGTCACCGTCATTGTCATAATCGAACCAAGCGCTGTAGGTCGTTCGCAGGCGGTCATTCACCAACTCACCAACCTCCGCAGCCTCGACCTGGGTGAACGTTCCGTCGCGGTTACTGCGGAAAAGCCGGTCGTTGTAGTCGATGTCGTCGGTGTACCAACCCCGCGTGACGAACAGGTCCAGGTGACCGTCGCGGTTGTAGTCCGACCAGCTTGCGTTCACGG
Organism: Verrucomicrobiia bacterium; assembly: GCA_019634625.1. NCBI lineage: Bacteria > Pseudomonadati > Verrucomicrobiota > Verrucomicrobiia > Verrucomicrobiia bacterium. The sequence continues at coordinate 184,531 of JAHCBA010000008.1, read as the reverse complement.
CCGAGCTGGTGGGCCCAGTCAGCGGTGGCAGGGACATCGGAGAGAAGATTCCCTCACCCGTGTTGCGAAAGAGGTCGAAGTGGTCCCAGTGCGGCAGGAACATATCCACCCACCCGTCATTGTCGTAGTCCGCCGGGGTCGCCGAGAAGATTCCCGGGCCATGGGTGACGAGCGGGCTGTCGGTCAGCGCGGTGAACGTGCCGTCGCGATTGTTGCGGAATAGGGAGTTGCGCGGTGCCACCGACGAATTGCCAATGTGCACATCGAGCCACCCGTCGTTGTCGATGTCGAACCAGTTGGCGGTCTGGCTCCCGAACTCCTCGGTGACGATCTCGCCCTGAAGAATCTTGGTGAACTGGGGGTTGACCCTCAGGAACACGTGCTGGGTCACGGTGCCGGTGCTGGTCTCGCGGACGAGCGTGTAGCGCCCGGTCTGCGCAGGCTGCACCTGGGTCAGGGTGAGCAGCCAGTTGGTCTGGCCCTCGAGAGGTTGGCCATTGAAGTGCCATTGTCGTGAAAGGGCCGAAGCCAGGTTGGTGATGGTCACGGTGCCATTGACCGTGACGACCGGGCGCTCAGGCCGAAACGGCGCCGGTTCTGTCACCGTGTGGATGCGGTCGGCGGGAAGGTTTTCCAGCACCTGCACATTGCCCGATGGCCATTCAATCCGCACCTCCTCGGCCACGGTGGCGTCGGCAAGGCCGAAATGCAGCCGGAGCGCGTCACCCGAGGCGAGGGAGTGACTCTGTTGCAGAAGCTGCCAGACCGTCTCACCGCCCAGGGTGGCTTTCACGCGCACCCTGGCGCCGAACGCCGACCGGTTGGACGCCGAGCCGACGAGGCGGAACTTGATCCAGTGATTTCCGTTCCCCTGGTTCTTGTACAACACATGGCGCAACTGCGGTGATCCCGGGTAGGCCAGGAAAAGATCGAGAAACCCGTCGTTGTCGAAGTCCACCCAGTTTCCGCTGGCCTCGGTCGGCCCGGTGAAGGCTTCGCTGACCTCGGTGAACCGGCCGGTGCCATCGTTGCGAAACAGACGAACCTCCAGACGTTCGATGCCCACGCCGGCACTCAGGATGTCGGTGTCGCCGTCGTTGTCGTAGTCACCCACATAAACGTCTGACCAGAGGAAGTCGAAACGCTGACTGAGCCTGAACTCGCCATCGCCGCGATTGAGCAGAATCTGGAGAGCCTCGCCCGCGGTGACGAGGTCCAGGTGGCCGTCGCGATCGAAGTCGGCAGCTTCCACATTGGAGATTCCGAGGACGGGACCGATGAGGTCCCCGGCAAGCCGAGTGAACTGTCCGGCGCCATCGTTGCGATAGAGGAAGTTGGGCGGCGGCGACCAGAAGTGAGCGACGACCAGGTCCGGGTCGCCGTCCCCATCGATGTCCGTCCACAGCGCGGTGTTCATACCGCCCTGCGGCACCTCAGAGGTGATGGGATTGCCAGTTACACGGGTGAAGGAACCGTCCCCTCTGGAATGAGCGAGGGCGTTGAGGCCCAGGTCGGCGCCTCCACAAAGGAGGATGTCCAACCACCCATCCTGATCGTAATCCGCCAGGCTGATGCTGTTGCCAATGCTCCCCCTCGTCGGCCAACTGAACTCGCCGGCGTCGGCGATGGTGAACCGTCCATCCGGCTGATTCAGATACAGGTGGGCGGTTCGACTACGACGGTTAATCGAATGCTCATGGAGCACCAGGTCCAGCCGTCCGTCGTTGTTCACATCGGCCCACTCCACCCGCCACGACTGGTGCCGGTGCGCGGCGGGACCTCCGATCGCCGAGTCCGACAGTTGAACAAAGCTGCCATTGCCCACGTTCCGGAACAGCACGTTGGTGGTCCTTCTAGAATCCTGCCCGGTAGGAAACTGCACCACATACGCATCGGGAAGGCCGTCGTTGTCATAATCGCCCCAGGCGACCTGGCTGGACTGCCGGGGCAGCTTGTCGAACCCCGGAGGGTCGATGGCCACGAAGAGTTGCGTGGCGGCCAGAAGGGGGAGCGGGATCAGCAGCAACAACCCGATGGCAAAGCGGGCGGGTCTTTGTGGTAGCTCTTGGGTTTTCATGCGGATGACTGTTTTCGAGGTCTCGCTTTTCGGCCCCGTCGCGGCAGGGGCGACGTGCGTCGTCCAGGATCCGGAATGCCGGACACATCCCCCTTCCTTGGGACGCCTGCGCGACATACTGGTTCCTACCTGGAGATAAGGACGCGCTCGGAAATTGTTCCGAAAATGTTCGGACCCATTCCCGAAGCCGGATCCCATCCATGAGCGCCGGAGACGAATTCGGTACGTTTCGTGATCCCCAGGTGGGGAGCACTGTGGTCCCGGCCCACCGAACGCATCGTCATCCACCACGGCCTCACCGTCCGGAGCGCCGACAGTCCGGAGGTGACGATCACCGAAGGTGAACCCGGCGAGATGCGGTGTGCCTACCTCGGGGAGGGTGCCCTTTCCGGGCACATTCTGGCTGACTGTTGGGCGTTGTTCGGCATCAGCGGGTCCGGGTAGCGGTCGCGGAGGAGATTCCACGCGTCGCTGATCTCGCCCGCCTTGGCGGCGGCGACCCGGCCCGAGGCATTGATCCTGCGCCCGGAAAGGACGTGCGCGAGGCGGCGCAGATCGTCCAGAGGCCGCGGGTCGCTCGGAATGGGCCAGAGTCGGGCGGTGCCATCGAGGCTGCTGGACAGAATGCCGCGGTCGTCCGGGGTGAAACTCACGCGGTGAACGGGATGGCTGTGGCCCCGAAATTCGGCCAGCAGATCGCCGCGCCGGGTGTCCCAGAGTCTCACCGCGCCGTCCAGGCTTCCTGTGGCCAGCCAACGGCCGTGGCCGGAGAAGTCGGCATCGCTCACGGGCGATGGCACGTCGAGATCGGGAACAGCCCTCGAACCGGTCCGGACGTCGCAGAGGCCGAGAAACAGGCTCCCATACTGGGCCATCACCAATCGATCGCCCTGCCGACTGAACCGAACACTGATGCAACTGTTTGGAACCTGCAGGTCCGGGGTGGCGGACAACCCTGTTACGGCATCCCAGAGCTGGACGGCGCTCTGCTGGCGGTCGGAGATCAACGCACCCGAAACCAGGCGGCTGCCGTCGGGGCTGAAGCCAGCTCGAAGCGGGATGCCCGAAAGTGGGATGGGCGGCAGAACCATGTCCCCGGTGGCGGCGTCCCAGAGCCGTAGGGTCCGGTCGGCCCCGGCGGTGAGGACGCGACGCCCGTCGGGACTGAAACAGGCGGCGATCACCATGGCGGGATGGCGGAGGGGAGGCGTCAGCGGACGGCCGGAGGCGACTTCCCAGACGCACGCTTCGCCCTCACGGGGCCCCTGGACGACGGGCTGGTTGATGTAGAAGGAAACCGGGACCCAGGGCGCGACGCCGCTGGCGGTTACCAGGCGACGTCCCTCGGGATCGAACCCGACGGTCCACACCGGGTTCGAGTGAACCATCGGTGGAACCAACAGGGCACCGGTCCCGGCATCCCACAGCCGCGCGGTCATGTCCATGCCGCCCGTGGCGATGGATCGTCCGTCGGGGGAGAGTTCCATGGACGTGACCCCCTTCGGATGCACCAATGGAGTTCCCGTGGGACGCGCCGTGGCCAGATCCCAGACGCGCGTGGTGCCGTCGCTGGCCGCGGTGACGGCCAGGCGCCCGGAGGCGTCCAGGGCGTGATGCAGGATGGGCGCGCCATGAGGCAGCGTCACGGACGGCTGCCCGGGTGGATCCAGCCTCCAAACCAGGCCCAGACCGCTGCCGCAGGCGACCGCCACCCGCCGGCCGTCAGGGGAAAGCGCGAGGGAAACGAAGCCTTCCTTCTGCAGGATTGGGGTCCCCTTGGGCCGGCCGTCCTCCACCCCCCAAAACCGGATCTTGCCGTCGCCCCCGACGGTGATGAACCGCTGGCCGCCGGGGAGGAATCGGGCGTCGGCCGCGCCCCACTCGGGATCCCAGGGAAACGCCGCCTCCCCGGTTGCGACGTTCCACACCCGAACCGAGCCCGGGTTTCCGTAGGTCAGGAGCCAGCGGTCGTCGTCGCTGAAGCGGGACGCGTAGGCATGGTAGTGGACAGGGATGTTTCCAAGCGGGGGAACGAGCGGCGCGCCCGTGGCGGCATCCCAGATCTGCGCATAACAGGAACCGACGCCGACCGTGGCCACCCGCCGTCCGGCGTGGTCGAAGGTGGCATGCAACACCCCCTCGCCGTGGGGCATCGGGGGAACGAGAAGGGTGCCCGAAGGCAGTTCCCAGAGGCGTGCCGCCCCGTCCCGGCAACCGCTCAGCAGACGTCGGCCCTCCGGATCGAACCGCACCGCCGAGACCCCCGCCGGATGCGGCATGACCGGCCCTACGCGAGTCCCGGTGGCCACATCCCAGACCTGGGCGTCCCCCCGCTGACTCATCCCGGGCAACCGTTGCGCGCTGGCCACGGCCAGCCGGGCTCCGTCCGGACTGAACTCCGCGAACGGAACAAATCCCTCGACCTCGAAGGGCGTTCCGACCACGTCGCCCGAGTCGGCGTCGTGGACCTGGACCCGGGTGAGCACGTTCGAGACCGAATCACCGCGGCTCACGAGGGTGAAGAAGCGTCGATCCGTTGGATCGAACGGGTGGTAGTGAATGCCGATGCCCTTGTAGCCGCCGCTGCCGAAGCCGAGCGCGGTATGGGGCAACGGCGCAAACACCGGTCGACCGGTGGCCACGTCCCACAGGTGCAGCCTTCCTTCCGGATTCAGACCCGCCCCGTCCCGCGGTGGATCTTCCCCGGACAGGGTCAGGATCCGTCGGCCGTCGCGGGTGAACACCACCAGCAGACACGGCGCGGCGTGGGGGAGCATGAGTTCAGGATGCGGACAACGGCTGAGGGTGGAGGCGATGCGGAGGCGGTGCACCTCCTCCTCGGCGGGTTGGTGCATCGAGAGTTCCAGCGCCTCCACCTGCCAGAGCAGGGCCTGGGCTGGATCGCCGTCGTCGAGCGCACGGCGGCCGGTCTGCAGGAGCGACCTCAGCAGTCGCTCCCGTTGCTCCTCCGCCAGGCTTTCCGCGACCTGCCGTTGCCGGCGCTCCGCGTGTTCCGCGTCGCGGGCCCGGGAGGCCTGTCCGATGGCGAACGCCCCCAGCACCCCTACCACGAGCAGCAGCATTCCCAATGCCCCCGCAAGACCCGCCAGCCCCGGATGACGACGGCACCACCGCACTCCCCGCGCCGCCAGACCCACCGGCCGGGACCGGATGGGCCGCCCCTCCAGGAATCGCTCCAATTCGTCCGCCAACGCCTCCGCCGAGGCAAACCGTCGTCCTGGGAGCTTCTCGAGGCACTTCAGGCACACCGTCTCGAGATCGCGCGGCACGGCGGGATTGAGCAACCGCGGCGGCACCGGCTCCATCTCCTGAACCTGCCGGAGCGTGGACGTCACACTGTCCGCAAAGAACGGCGGACGCCCTGTGAGGCCATGATAGAGAATCGCCCCCAGCGCATAGATGTCGATGGCCGGACCGATCGCCTCACGCCGGCCCGCCGCCTGCTCCGGCGCCATGTAGTTCGGCGATCCCAACGCCTGGCCGGTCAGGGTCAGGTCCAGCGCCTCCCCGAGCCGCTTGGCCAGTCCAAAGTCCGTCAGGTGCGGTTGATCCTGCGCATCGATCACCACGTTGGAGGGTTTGAGATCCCGATGGAGAATCCCCTGCCCATGCGCGTAGCCCACGGCACGGGCCAGGGCCATCACCTGTCGCGCCGCCCGTCGCGGGGCCAGCGGGCGGTTGTGGATCAGTTCCGATAAATTCACCCCCTGGATCCAGTCCATCGAGATGTAGGGCTGTCCTTCGCACACCCCGTAGTCGTGGGTGGGCACGATGTTCGGGTGTTGCAGCCGCCCCGAGGCCTGCGCCTCGCGTTCGAAGCGCCGTGCCGATTCCGGACTGGCAAACCGCCCCACCAGCAGGAGCTTCACCGCCACCCAACGGTCCAGCCGCACCTGCCGCGCCCGGTACACCACGCCCATCGCGCCGCGGCCAATCTCCTCCACCAACTCGTAGTCGCCCAACCGGCGCACCTCCCGCACCTCATCCGCCGCCGGCATGCCATCACCCCCCACCCCTGCATCCTCCGGTCCCTCGGAGTCGGCGCCCTCCCTCGATTCCGGGTCGTCGCTCAACCCCATTTGCAGGAGGCAATGGAGACACCCGGATCCCGGACGCCCGGCGGACAACCGCCCGCCACACCTCGGACAGTGAAGAGCCTTCATCGACGCAACTCCCGGGTTACCCGGCAACCACCTGCATGAGATAGCGGATCTCCCCGTCGATCTCCTCGGGCGTGGCCACGGTATGCGCCACCTCGCGCCGCAGCAGGGCGCGGAAGCGTCGGCGCAGCCGGTGCACCTCGGAGCGCAGGGCCGCCTCGGTCAAACCCAGGCGTTGCCCCAACCCCCTGCCTGCTTCCTCCGCATTCCCACCGGGAAGATACGGCTCCAGTGCCTCGAACCGATCCGTCCGGCCCGCTGCGGCATACTCATCCCGCAGGTGGCTGCAGGTGTTCCGCAGGACGGAACCCGCCCAGGCCTGATCGAAAACCTGCTCCGGGGATGCCGTGGCGTCCGAGTCCACCATCCAATCCTCCCAGCATCCCAACTCCTCCAGGGAAATGGTTCGGAGCCCCCCGCCGCGCTTCTTCGCCCGCTGCCAATCCCAGGCGTCGGAGAGGAAGTTCCGGATCGAAGTCAGCAGGAAGGCCCGGAATCGCCCGCGCGATGGATCGGCCTTGCCGATGCCGCCCCGGATCAGAAGGCGGGCAAAGAACTCCTGCGTCAGGTCGCGCGCTTCCTCCGCAGGATGGCCATGATGCCGGATGAACCCAAATACCGGATACCAGTAGGCGCGGCAGAGTCGATCCAGTGCCACCTCCGCCAATGGTGAATCGCCCTGCCCGGCGGCCAGGACCACGCTCCAGTGGGTGGTTCCAAACGTGAACTCGGCAGGATTGCTGGCGGATTCCGAGGATTTCATGAACCAGGCGCTGCCCGCCCCAGGATGATGCGGACACGGTCTGGATCCTCGAGACGCCCGTCAACCCTTTGGGGACCACCCTCATTTCCCCCCCCGGGGGGGGCTCTCTCCATCCGGTGCATCCCGGAGTTGCGGGGAGAGGTGCAGACTTTGCGAAGCCTCGCCTCGGACGGCCGGGTTCCACGAGGCCGCAACCGTGTGGCGCGTTGGGATGAGGATTCGCGGAGCTCGTCCCTCCGAAGGGTGAAACGGGGTGGTGAAATCGGAGGGTCGAGTTCCACGAGGCCGCAAGGGGGTGGTGTTTTGGAATGTGGACTCGCTGCCTCCCCTCACCCACAACTCCGGGATGCACGGCTCTCACTCCTGATCCTGATCATAATCTTGATCCTCGAATCGGGGTCGGGGTCGGAATCGCCATCGGCATCGTTTCGGTCCGCTCGACGGGGGGTATGAGAGTGCACTCCCGCCGACCTGCGTACCTTCAGTCCGTTAAGACTTGGGGACTTGGCGGATGATGCGATCCCAATGTATCGAGCTAGAGTGCGATCGAAAAAGTCAGATCGTCGATCTGGAAGCCGCTTTCACTCCCCGGGCTGCCCCTCAACTCGATTCCGCCGATGCCATCGGGGTGTTCGTAGGCGACATCCACTCCACCCCCGATGGGTCCGCTGTGGGTGGTGTGAAATTGTTCGGCTAACAACACGCCCGTCAATGAGTAGAACCGGATCACGAACGATTCCGAGGGCCAGTCGCCATCACCTGCGCGAAACCCGACCCGAAACACCGGTTTCAAGAACGCAATCTTCGTCAAGCCCCATCCGCCGCAATTATAGGACTGCTGACCGGAGGAACCGAAGTCCGCCGTGCCCTCGTCGCCGTCGGTGTGATTGAGGATCTTTCCCGCATCCCCATCCGCCGAGAAGAGAAGACCCAAAGCTTGATACTGATCGGTGAGGTAAGTAAGCCTCGGCAGATCCTCGAAATCGATCCGAATCTGCCGAAGGCTCTGTGACAAGCGGAAGAAGGCGGGTTCAGGCTCCAAGGGCAATGCGATGCTCGCCTGCGACTCCGATTCAGGTATATCCAGCCAGTCTAGGCTCGCCAGATTGCTGGTCTTCTGGAGCCTCGCGCCGTTGCCTGCTTCACTCCATGAAACCACCACTTCATCGCCTCGCCTCCGGATGCGCAGCACTGCGCCGAACGTGGACACGGACACAGACTTGCTCGGGAGCAAGCCTAACGGGTTCTGGACAATCACGCGGTAGTCGCCCAGTTCCCCGATGCCAAGGCCCGATAGCGTGAGCGCGCTCGTGGCCGCTCCGGATGTGGTTGCTCCATCCACGACGGGGATGCCGTCCCGCTCCCATTGATAGCTCAACGGCAGGCTACCCATGGCTGCGACCTGCAGGATGACTGTCGAACCCAAGGCGACCCGCTGCGCCCGCGGTTCCGATGTGATTCCAGGCGGCGCCATGATGACCGTCAGTCGCGCAGGAAAACTCAGCGTCGCGCCATACGCATTGCGGACCTCAACCATGTAGTGACCGAGGTCGAGCGGCTCAGTGTCCGCGAGGGTCAGGGTCGCCGTCTGTGCGCCGCGGATGCGGGCGCCGTCAACGAGCAGCAGTTCGTCCCGATACCATTGGTAATGGAGCGGCAAGCTCCCAACCGCGGTGGCGCTGAACACGGCCTCCCAACCGCTGAACACCTCTTGATCCTCAGGATCGGAGATGATGTCAGGCGGCTGCAGGACCACCGTTAGCGCTGCCGGGATGCTGGTCACGGAGCCGTAATCGTTTCGGATCGTTACGGTGTAAATCCCGAGATCATCGAGACCTGCGGCAGCGATGGCCAGCGAGGGGGTTCGGGAGCCGGTGATGCGTCCGTCCTCCCGAACGTCCGCCCCGTTGCGCTGCCACTGGAATGTCAACGGCAGACTGCCGTGGGCCGCCACGGTAAAGCCTGCCGAACTTCCGCTGACCACCATTCGGTGCTCAGGCTGCTTTGTGATCGCGGGTGACAATAAAAGGACCGAGAGCAGGGCGGGATTGCTGGTGATCGAACCGTGGGCGTTGCTCACCACGACCCTGTAGGCGCCGGCGTCTCCCAGGTCCACGCCCTGGATCTGGAGAGTGCTGGTGCCGCTGCCGGATATTTTCCCGTCGTCCACCAGATCCACGCCGTTGAACTGCCAGCGATAGTTCAAGGGCGCCGGACCAAGGGCACTGGCCTCGATCTGCACGGTGGCTCCCGCGAGTACTTCCTGGTCGAGGGGATGGTGAATGAAGGTCGGCACCGTCAGAGGCAATGTATTCAAATAGGCGACACCAAAACGCCCTCGCCAGCGGTAAGTAGTGCTTTGGTCGAAGCAATCGATGATGAACGAACGCCCGACGAGGCCGACATGAATTCGATTTGTGGTCGTAACATTAACCGCTTCGTGAAGCGCGATCTGGCGAAGCACGACCCTGTTCGTGGTGAGGACGCGAAGGAACGAGGTGGATAATTGAGCCCCATTGGCGATCTCGTAGAAGGAATCGAAATAGACGTCGCGGGCAAAATCCAGTTGCATTCGGTAGATCAAGTATTCATTTCCAATGTGCTCCTGACTTCCCCCTGAATGATATCCCATAAATGCGCACGGCTTGCCGTCGAATGGCCCGGCGGGGTCCGCGGTCTCTGATGCACCAGGTGGATCGCTGTGGAAGAATCCTTTCTGATACGTGGCCGAACTGGAGGGCAGAAAGGTCACCTGGAATTCGGTTGTGGCCAATGCAGTGGTCAGGAGCAGGTTGGCTGACAGGATGACAAGGTCGGTTTTCATAGGGTGTACCATGTGAATGGTCTGCCGGTTTGAACGGCCTGCGTCTGGTTGATGGGGGGAGTCGCACAGCGTGCTTTCCTTTGCGCGTTGGAAGTCCCGTCACCGGGACTGACGAGTGTAACTGCGAGGCGGTTCGCACGGGGTGATGACGTGGGCAGCCATGGGATTGAATCCGGCGCTCCCAAGCGCCACGGCCCCCATTCGCCATTCCCCATTCGCCCCCCCATCAGGGCTTCACCAGACGGAAGAAGCCGCTGCTCTGGACGGGCAGGATGGCGATGCCGGTCACGTCCTCGGTCCCCGGGAAATCGGTCCATTGCGGGGGCGCGAGGGTCGGACTGTGCTGGAGGCGCAGGCCCTTGGCCGCATCATTCCATCGGATCACCATCCACTCGCCCGATTGGAGGGGCGCAAGGAACGAGGCGGTCGCCTGGAGGTAGATCGACAGGACGGAACTCCCCTGACTGCCCAGGGCGACATCGAGGCGGCCGTCGGCGTTGAAATCGCCGACTGCAATGCCGCGGGGATTCGGGGGGCCCGGATACTGCACTGGCTCCGCAAAGGTGCCGTCACCGTTGCCGAGCAGGAGCGCGAGGGTGTCGTGGTAGCCGGTGCCCAGCACCAGATCGAGCCGTCCATCGGCGTTGAGGTCGCCGCATGCGATGGAGTGTGGGATCACCCCGATCGGCCAATGGCCACCCCACCGGAAGCTGCCATCCCCGTTGCCAAACAGCAGGGCAAGCGCGTCGTTGCCGGCCGTGGCCGCCAGATCGAGCACACCGTCGCCATCGAGGTCCGCCGACGCCACAACGAGGCTCCATTCCGCTTCCAGATCGTAATCGACCGGATCGAGGAAGGTGCCGTCGCCGACGCCCAGGAGCACGAACAGGTGGCCGTCCTCGGTCACCATCGCCAGGTCAGCGTAGCGGTCCCGGTTGAAGTCGCCGCCGGCCAGGTTCCGGCAGGCACGGCCGATGGCGATGACATGCTGTGAACGGAAAGTGCCGTCGCCTTGACCGAGGAAGACGGTGAGACTGGCCCCGCCCTCGTTCGAGGACACCACATCCAGGAGGCCATCACGGTCGAAATCGTCGGCCAGCACTGCGTAGGGACCGTAATAACCTAGGGTCGGAACGTCCCAGCGCCCGGCTTCGTAGAAGGTGCCGTCGCCGTTTCCCAGCAGCATCAGGATCGATCCACAGGCCCGTTCGGCCACGACCAGATCCTTCACGCCGTCCCCGTTGAAATCGCCCACCGTCAATCCGGCGGCGCCGCACGCCCCGTAGGTATCTCCGGCACGGAAGGTGCCGTCGCCCATCCCCATCATCACCGTCACTTCGCTCGTATGCCAATGGGCCGAGATGAGGTCCGCAAAGCCGTCGCCATTCAGGTCGGCCGCCACCAGGTCAATGATATCCGGTGGCGCCGGATAATCCGATCGCCGGGTGATCACCGAGGGCAACGGGGTGGCCACCGGAAAGAGCGCCGGTTCGGAAGAGCCGGCAGTTCCTGGATTGATGACGGTGACATGCGCCGTGCCGGGCCGGGTGATGTCGGCGGCGCCGATCACTGCGGTCAGACGCCAGGGGTTGAGATAGGTGGTGGGACGCGGTTGGCCATTCCAGGCCACCACGCTGCCTGGGGTGAAGCCGGTGCCATGGACGGTGAGAACAAACGCCGGGCCGTAAGGGGCCGCCGCCGAGGGCACCAGGGGTTCGCTGATGCTGGGGCGGGGCGACATCTCGGTGATCGTCACCTGAACGCTGTCCTGCACGCCGTCCGGCAGGGTGTCGTTGTAGCCGGTGAGGGTGACGGTATGGATGCCGCCACGGATCCAGGCATGGGTGGCCACCGGCACGTTGGAGAAGGTGATGCCATCGCCGAAGTCCCACACGGTGCGGGTGAGGGCACCGGCGCCGAGCGCGACGAAGCGCAGGGTGTCCTCGCTTCGCCCTTCCAGGGTCGCGGCGAGGATTCGAACGCTCAAGGGACCGCTGGAGCGCGGCTGATCGGCGCCCATGGACGGAGGCGATTCCCAGGGATCGCCATCGATGTCGAGGCCGGTGGCATGGTCCGGGTGGCCCGCGGCGAGGCAGGGTGAATCGGGGGCGAGGTGACTGGCGGTGAGCCATCGCGGGTCGGTGTCGAGGTTGCCGGCGCCGCCGGGGTGCGGGGAGGTGCAGGAATGACTGAACTGCGCCATCGCATGGTTGGCGTGGGTGGGATTCGTCGCCGTGTTGCCCACCACGATGCAGTTGAACAACCGGCAGGGCAGAGGCACCTGGAAACCCAATCCGGGGATCTCGGTCCATCGGCCCGCCGCCCCCCCGCCTTCCGAGGCGGTATTCTCGGTCAGGGTGCATTGGTACAGGCTGGAACTGATCACCCCTCCGCCCCGGTTGCGGGCGGAATTGCCGATCACGACACAACTGCGGAGGGTGGCATCGTAGGCGCCGCCGCCGTCCTCCGCCGAGTTGCCGATCAGCGTGCATCGATCGAGTTCCCCGTGATGGACTCCACCGCCCAGGGCGGCTGAGTTGCCCTCGATCGAGCAGCGCAAGAGGATGGCGCCAAAGGTGCCACCGCCGCCGTACTCCGCGATGTTTGCACGCAACACGCAGTCTTCGAGGCGGCTGCCGGAAGCGCCCCCACCGACCGGGGCGCGGTTGGCGGACAGGGTGCAGGTTTGAAGCGTCCCGCCAACGGCCCCGCCGCCATGCGTGGAGGCGGAATTGTCGGTGAGGATGCAATCGGTCAGGAGACTGCGCGGACTGGTGGAGAAGACCGCGCCGCCGGCCTCGGCGCGGCCTTGGCGGAGAGTGAACCCGGAGAGCACGGCGCCGTCGCCGAGGTGGACACAGCGGATCCCGGAGGGGTCGCCCTCGATCACGGTGAGCTGCGGGCCATGGACACTGCGGACGATGACGCCGTCGGGAATGGCGACACGGCTTGGGCCGTCCGGGGTTGCCATGGAGCCGGTGCGATAGACGCCGTTGGTGACCAGAACGAGGTCATCGGGGGCGGCCAGGGCAATGGCGTTCGGGAGGGTGCGGGCGGCATTGGCCCAGGTGTCGTAGGGTGGCGTGGGATTCGGGCTCTCCTGCCAGACGAGTAGGGCTTGGGGAGGTCCAGCGACTTCGAACACGCGGTCCCGGGTGATCGGTTCCCAGCGTAGGTCCCCGGCCTGCGCGGCCCGGACCACGAGGGTTCCACGGAATGCCGGGCGAAGCTGGTTCGCGTCGAGCGTGGCGAAGCCACTTGAGATCGAGACGGTAACTGGGAGTCCGCTGCTGGCGACGGCATCGAGGGAGTAGGTTTCGCCGACTTGAAGCTGGGTGGGGCTGGGATCCATCCACTCGATGGATTGCGGCCATCCGGAGACCTGGAAGGCGACTTCCGCAGAAGCGGGTTCCCATGTGTCGTCGCCGACCTGAAGCGCGGACAAGGAGAGAACTCCCCGCCCGGTGGGTGTGAATTGGTTTGTGGACAGCTCCGCGTTGCCCTGGGCGACGCGGACAGCGACAGGCAGGCCGCTGCTGGCAACCGCCTCGATGAAGTAGGTCTGACCCATCTCCAGCGGGCCGGTCGGCGCCTGGATCCAGGCGATGGTTTGGGGTCGGCGGAGCAGTTGGATCGAGACCTGGATCGAAACGGGTTGCCACAGGTCGTTTCCGGCCTGTTCGGCACGCAGGATCACCTGGCCTGGGCCGGTGGGGATGAGCAGGTGGTTCTCCAGTCGGGCGGGACCGCTCAGCACCGAGAAGGTTACCGGCAGACCGCTGCTGGCAATGGGGTGGAGTTCGAGGGGCAGATCGTCCACGAACCGTTCGGCAGGCAGCGGGAACTCGAGTGTTTGGACACGCCCGATGCGGAGGTCCAGGATGCGCAGACCCATCGGTCCGTCGGTGAGGAATGCTCTGGAACCCTGGAGCGCCAGGGCTCGAAGTCCGCCGGGTTCGATCTCGAGGCTGGCGACTTCGGGGGCGCCCGGGGAGCCGAGGGGGACCGCGATCAACCGGTTCGGGCTGGTTTGAGCGATGGCGACCGCCATCTGTTCCGAAGCTGCCAGGGTGATGACGGGAGACCCCGCCGAGGTGGACCAAACCGGACGCAGATCTTCCGGTCGGCTGATATCGAATCCGAGCAAGGCGCCCGAGCTGGTCGCCAGGCAAGCCAGCGAACCCGCGATGTCGAGTTCGGCGAGGGCGTTCGTGGTTTCGTAGCGGCCGAGCCACCCGATCGAGACGGGTTGGCGGATATCGAACACCTCGAAACCGCCGTGGCCCGAAACCCACGCGTGCTCACCGGCAATCCGGATCCGGTTGGTGGGGAACCGGGTGAATATGGAGGCCACCTGGATCGGCTCCCCGGGTCGGGTCAGGTCGAGAACACGCAACCCGCCCCGGAGCATGCCCAGAAAGGCGTTCGTCCCCCGGATGTCCACCCCGTGGGCGCGGTCGATGACAGCGTGCGCGACGGGGAGCGGGTTCGCGGGATTGCGGATATCGAGGAGGGTGTAACCCGGCTCGGAGGCCGATGCCACATGGGCCCACGGACCCTCCAAACGGATATCGCGCGCATCGGGGATGGGAATGAACGAAAGCGGACGCGGCCGCTTGGGTCGGGAAACATCGAAGAACGTCACACCGAGGGTTTCGCTGGCGACGGCGGCCAGGTTGTCCTGGACGTCGACCGCACAGAATTCCCGGCGGGAGAGCGGCAGGGTCGGAACGAAGTCGGGATGCAACGGAAGGTGCGCGGGATCGACAACCGTGATTCCCGCGGGACCGGCGATCCAGAATCGGGCACCGTCCCACGCGACATCCTCGGCTCCGCCGCGGCTGACGAGGGTGGCGATGGGTCGGGGTTGGCGGGGATCGGTCAGACCGAGCATCTGAACCCCTCCGGAGGCGGGCACAGCGGCGATGGACAGGCCCAGGGCGAACCGACGGGCGCCTTGAGTGAAGGGAACGGTGCCGAGGAGAACCGGTTGATCCGGATTCTGCAGGCTCACGACCCGGAGTCCGCCCTGCACCAGGGACGTGCCGTACAGCACGGCGCCGCGGATTCGGACACTCGAGTCGATCCGCCCAAGATTCGGAAGCTCCCCCGGGGTGCGGTCGATGGGTGCGGAGGGATTGCGAATGTCAATGCGGCGAACATTTCCCGGAGGCGAGGCAAAATCGGACACCAACCAGGCGTCGGTTTCCGTGATGTGAAGATCGAAGGCGTCCGTCGCCAGGGTGGCGAGGGAACCGACCGGGACCGGATGCAGCGGATCCCTGATATCCAGGATGTCGAGGGTGCCGTCGTGGGCCAGGACGAAGGCGTGCCCATCGCGGATACGGACGAGGCGCGGGGGGCGGGGTGGGGTGTGGGTGAGGATCAACCGGGGGTTGGCGGGGTCCCGGACATCGATGAAGAGCAATTGACCAAGGTAGGCGACCGTGACGAGGGCGACGTCGCCTTCCACATCGAAGTCCCACAGGGTGGCTGGGATTTCGAGGCGTCCGAGCTCGACCGGAGTGTCATCGGCATCGAGGCCGAGGCAGGAGAAGGTTCCCTGGAGCCGCAGGGAAAAGACGCGGCCCTGGTCGACGGCAAGCCGCCAGGCGGGGATTTTCAGGAGGGGCGGCCATTGACCCACTGTGCGGGCTTCGAGGACGAGGCTGGGCGGTTGGGGAAGGGCGGTGGGGACGTACATCTCGACGGAGGCGAGGACAGGTCCGGAACAATAGAGGTCGCGCGACTGCCCACCCACAATGAGAACCCGGCCGTCGGGCAGGCGGCTTGCGGTGTGGAGGGCGCGGGCCACCTGGAGGGGAGCGATGGGCGTCCACAGTCCCGTGACCGGGTTGTAGAGTTCGGCGTTGGAGAGGTTGCGACATCTCTCCCACCATCCGCTCGAACCGCCTGCCGCCAGCACTTCGCCATCGGGGAGCCGGGTCAGGGTGAAATCACGCCGGCCGGTGAACATGGTCCCAGTGGCCCGCCAGGTGCGCGTTGCCGGGTTGTAGATTTCGGCATCGGCCGTGACGATCGAGCGGTCGTGAATGCCAGACAGTCCCCCCGCCACAAGAACCTCACCGGACGACAGGAGAACGGTTTTCTGGGTGGCCCGGGTGGCCTTGAGGTCAAGGGATTCCCAGCGGGTCAAGTCGGGATGGGCAAGTTCGGGTGCGGCGGTCCACCGAAGCGGGCAGCACGATCCGTTTCCGACCACGAGGACGGAGCCATCGGCGAATGGCACGGCCGCAGGGGATGAGAGGGTCCTTCCGGTGATCAGGTTGGCGGTGGGGGACCATCGATCCGCCACGGGATCGTACACTTCGGTGCGATCGAGGGCGTCCACGCTGCCGGCGCCTCGGTCTCCGTTCGGGTAGCTGTTGCCGCCGATGGCCAGCACCTTGCCAGGATGTCTCGAGCCGTGGAGGAGAACCACGGTGAACGAGGACCGGGAGGTGGTCATGGGAGAGACTCGGGTCCACCCCCCGGCCGAGGGATCATAAAGCTCGGCCGAGGCGGTCGTTTGGCCGAATTCGGTCGTGCCTCCGGCCACCAGGACCCTGCCGGAGGGCAGGAGGATCGCTTCGTGGTGGAGACGGGGTTCGTTCATGGAACGGAGGGTCGTCCATTGATCGGTACCCGGGTCGAAGATCTCCGCGGATGCGAGAGGCCGACCGTTCCCTGTGTCACCCCCCGCCACCAGGACACGTCCGTCGGCCAGCACGGTGGCGGTATGGCGAAACCTGGGAGACGCCATGGAGGGGGCCGGCACCCAGAACCCGGGCACAGGACGGACCGTCACCGTCGCCACGGCGCTGGTGACGCTGCCCGTGGTATCCCAAGCCACCACGCGATACCGGCCCGCGTGAACGGCCTGAAGGTTGGTCAGGATGAGTCGGGGTTCCGTCGCCCCGGGCAGATCCACCCATCGCGAGCTGTTGGTTTGCCATTGGCGCCATTGGTAGGAGCAGTAAGGCGTCCCGGCGGTCGCGCCGACCAACCGGAGCGTGGTTCCCTCGATCGCCTCCACGTCGGCGGGTTCGAAGGTCATGAAGGGCCCGCGGGGTAGAACGCCGCCCCGCTCGAAGGCACCCTGATCCCATGCGGCAACGCCGTCGCCATCGCCGTCCGCGGGACGCTCGCGGTGGTCGAGATCCCTGCGAAAGCCCGAAGCCAGGCTGTCGCCCCGGTCAATGCAGGGCGACCCGGCTTGCAGCCGGTAATCGCCGCTCCCGACGAAGCGGGGATCCTCGGCGCTGTTGGAGATCCCGGGATAGCCACCCGTCACGGTGCTGAACCGAATTCGGATGGTGGAATTGTTCTGGCTCCAGACTTCGTTGCCGCCGTTCCACAGGATCGAGTTGATGATTTCAATGAAGGCGGGTTCGGTTCCCCAGGATCCGGCGGCGATGGCCCGTCCATTCGGAGCCGTGTTCGAAGCGAATGTGCAGCTCTCGATGACGGTCGTTGAACGCTCGGTCGCGTCGATGACACCGCCGGCCCTGTCGCTGGTGTTCTCGAAGAAGAGACAGTTCAAGGCGGTGAGACGGGATGACATCCCGTTGACGATGACGCCGCGGCGGTGGCCGCGAAAGAGGCAGCGGTCCAGGGTGATGTCGCCCTCCATGCGATTCCAGATGGCCCCGGCGCTTCCCGCCTCGGCGATGTTGTCCTCGAAGGTGCAGGCGACCAGGAACACCCGGCTCTGGCATTGAGCCCCCAAGGCGCCCGCGGTGTCCCAGACCCAGTTGTTCCGGAAGACGCAGCGTGAAAGCAGGGCCTGCGAGTTCCATTCGAAGACGGCGCCGGCATCGTAGGCGCCTTGATTGCGCTCGAACAGGCAGTCGATCAGCAGCGACGTGGAGGCGTCATCGGAGACGCCCCCGCCGGAAAAGGCGTTGTTGTTCCGAAACTCGCACCGGTCGAAGAGCGCAGCCGACGACTCGTTGAACACACCCCCTCCGCGTTCGCCCGCGCTGTTGCCCTCGAACACGCAATCCCGCACCACGATCATGGCGTTGCGGTTGAACATGCCGCCGCCCCGGTCGGCACTGCCGCCGGTGATGGTGAAGCCGTCCCACACCGACCGATGCCCCACATTCTCGTTCATCACCACACGCCGGGAACCATCCCCGCTCAGGATGCTCCGATGCCGGACAGGGTCCCGGAAGAACGGGTTGTTGGTGGACCCGCTGTACCCGCCACGAATCTGCACCCCATCCACCATGCGGAAGGAGTCTTGTCCCTGTGCGCCGGAACGGTAGGTGCCTTCGGCGACGTGGATCGAATCCCCGAACTGCGCGCGCGCCAGGGCCAGATGGAGGTTGGTGAAGGCGTTCGCCCACGAACTGCCGTCGCCGCGACCCTGGGCCCGGGCGCTCACGAAGTTCGTGGCGGCGGGGGACGACAGGATGACGTGGAGGGCAAGTCCGCAGAGGACCGCGAGACCATGGGTCGCGAACGTCCGCCAGCCCGGTCGTGTCGATGTCAGGGTGCCGGATGCGGGGTGTTGCCCGGCTGCATGAGGAGGGTTCATGGCTGCATTTCCTGCTTTCAGTGGGGCCGATCCGTTCGACTTTCGGCGATCCGCAACCGGGTCCGGTGATGTGGCGGGAGGCAGGGACCAGCGCGGACAGATCGGACCCCACCTCACCTTAAGGAGTCATCCCGGGTCTGTTTCCGGAAATCGTACCGGCGACGCGGTGTTGTCCCTGGAACCTGGCGCACCATGACCAGGGATCTCGCAGGCTCTGGCCGGCACACGGGAGAACACAGGTTTCAGCGGCCAGAGCCCGAGTTCCGTCCATCCGGACGGAAAGGGTGGTCCTATGGCTTGTACACCCGGAAGAACCGGGAACCGTCGGTGCCGGGATACACCACCGCAGTCGCTGCGCCATCGGTGTCGGTATCGGGCAAACCCGATACCGTCGACCACGTCTTGAGATCCGACGACCGCTGCAGCACGTACCTTGTGTTGGGAAGCCCGTGGCAGGTGACCCGCAGTCCTTCCGCCGTGGGAGTGAAGGTGAGTCGGATCCGCTCGGGTTCAGTGACCGTGAGGGTCTGGTTGACCCCGACATTGGCGAGCTTCTGCACGATGCCGGAGGGCCATTCGATGCGGACCGAGGTCGCGCGAACGGCATCGCCGAGGCCGAAGTGGGCGAGGAGCGGGGCACCGTTCTCCCCATTCACCTCGGTCATCTGGGTGAGTGTCCGACCGGCGACGGTGGCTTGAACGCGGATCTTTGCGCCGATGCCGTCGCGGTTGGAGGTGGTGCCGATGAGCCGGACCTTGAGCCAGGAGTTCCCGTTGCCGGAGTTCAGGAAGAACGGGTTGCGGACGGGTGGGAAATCCTCAGTGACGACATCGCCGCAGGGGATGAAAAGATCGAGGAACCCGTTGTTGTCGACATCGACCCAGACGGGGTAGAGACGTCGCTCGCCTGCGGTGAGCAGGTCGCCGGCATCCACCCGCTGGAACGTTCCGTCGCCACGGTTGCGGTAGAGGCCGCTGGGTCGGGTTCCGTCGTGAACGGCGACGAACAGATCGAGGTAACCGTCATTGTCGTAATCGCCCCAGGCAGGAAAACTATCGACGGCAAACTGCGAGCCGACCAGATCGCCGGCCGCCACGACCCGTTCGAACTGGAAGTCGCCCTGATTACGATACAGGCCGGCGGGGCCCGAACTCCAACAAGTGACAAACAGGTCGAGATCGCCGTCCTGATCGAAGTCGCCCCAGGCGAAGCTCGCACTGACCTGGACCCGGTCGAGGCTGGCCGACGCGACGCGCGAGAAGCTGCCGTCGCGCAGATTGCGGTGGAGACGGAGTCCGGACAGGTTCCCATAGAGGGCATCCGGCCAGCCGTCCTGATCGATATCACGCCATGAGCAGTCCCAGGAGTGAGCATCCTCCGCGAGCAGGCTTCCAACCAGGGCAGCAGTCATGCCGGTGAAGGTCCCGTCGCCGTTATTCCGGTAAAGGCCCTCCCGATCGACCGCGGCACTGGCCGAGTAGGCCACCAGGAGATCCAGGTGGCCGTCGCGATCGTAATCCCCCCAGGAGGAACCGTACCCCTGCCGGCTCGGCAAATTGTACGGAGCTGGCACCGCGACGAACTGGCCGCCGCCCAGATTGCGGAAGAGGTCACTCGTGCCGGCCCGGGTGATGAAGAGATCGGGCCACCCGTCATTGTCATAGTCCGCGGCGGCGCCGCCCGGGGAACCGATCGGACGCACCGTGACGGGGGAATCAGTCACCCGCACGAACCCTTGCCCCTCCAGGTTGCGGAAGAGCGAGTCGCTCAGCCCACGAACATCGTAGTCGTTGGGGATAAAGACATCGAGCCAGCCGTCGCGATCCATGTCGAACCAGATGGCGCGGTCATTGCCGAACTCCTCGGTCGCGATTTCGCCCTCGACGACCTTGGTGAAGTGGTCGAGGACGCGCACATAGACGTAATAGGTCTCCGTGCCGCCAGCCGTCTGGCACACGACCGAGTAACGTCCGGCCTGTCGGGGCTGCACGTTGGTGAGGGTGAGCACGTGTTCCGTCTGACCCTCCAGCGGCTGTCCGTCGAAGTACCATTGGCGGGAGAGGGCTGAAACCACGTTGGTCATGCTCACGGCGCCGTTGACGGTGACCACCGGACGGGCTGGCCGGATCCACGCGGACTCGGTCACGTCCACGATCTGGTTCACGGAAAGATCCGTCAGGGTGGTGGTATTTCCGGAAGGCCACTCGATGCGGACCTCCTCGACCACCGTGGCATCGCCGAGGCCGAAGTGCGCGCGAAGGCCGTCTTCGGCGAGAACCCAGGAGAAGAGTTCGCGCATCTGCCAGACGGTCTGTCCCCCGAGGGTGGCCTTGACACGGACCTTGGCACCGATGGCGGAGCGGTTCGAGGCGGTGCCGGTGAGGCGGAACTTGATCCAGTGGTTGCCGTTCCCCTGGTTGCGGAACAGGACAATCTTCCAGGCGGTTCCATCCTCCCCCACTCCAGCCGCATCGAGAAACCCGTCGTTGTCGTAGTCCACGAAGGGCGACTGATCGAGCCAGCCCTTCACCGTGAACGCCTCCTCGACACTCTCGAAGCGTCCCGTGCCGTCGTTTCGATACAGTTGGGCGACGTCCTCACCCGCCCACAACAAGAGGTCCACATCGCCGTCGTTGTCGTAGTCACCGGTCTTCGGCCCGGCATAGGCGATCAGGTCTTGAGACAAGGTGAAGTTGCCTGCGCCGTCGTTCAGATAAATGCGGGTGGTGTCGCCGGCCGACACGATGTCGATGTCGCCATCGTTGTCCAGGTCGGCGGAGATGATGTGAAAGGACCGATGGTTGGGTGTTTCGAGAATGCTGTTGGTCAGGCGGGTGAACGTGCCCCGGCCATCGTTGCGATAGACAAAGTCGTGAGCGCGCGTACCGACGTTGGCGACCAGCAGGTCGGGATCGCCGTCCCCATCGATGTCCGTCCACAAGGAATTGTTGGCGTAGCCGTTGGTGATGCGTTGGGTGGCGAGTTCTCCCTCTCGGAGGCGGTCAAAGGCGGCGTCGCCTCGGCCGTGGAACAGCATGTGGTACCTATCCCTAGGGTCGCGGCCGTCCCCCCCCATAAAGGCATCCAGCCAGCCGTCGCCATCGTAATCGCACAAGTTGCCCCAACCGGGTAGCCGATAAACGCCGCTCAGGGCACCGGCCAGGACCGATCCGAACCGTCCACCTCCGTGGTTGAGGTACAGGCGCAGCGGCAGTTTCGGCGCGTCGTCCGAATAAACGTCAACCTGAACCAGCAGGTCGAGGCGACCGTCGTTGTTCACGTCGCCCCAAAAAGCCCCGACGGACCGATCCCGGTCGCTCACGATGGGACCGGCATCCTCCGCGGTCCTCAGGGTGAAGGTCCCGTCGCCGTTGTTCCGGTAGAGCCGGTTCACCGCCGGAGTCCAGTCCGGACCGCTGAGCGGCACGTACAGGTCCAGGTAGCCGTCCCCGTCGTAGTCCCCCCAGGCCAGGGGCCAGACATTGCCACGTTCGGAGAGAAGGCCGGGAGAATCGACCCGGACGAAGAGGTGTTCGGCGGCGCTCGCGAGGCGGGCACCGCCGAGCCAGAACAGCAGGATCCACCCTGCGGCCAGGGCCGAAGTCAACAGGGGGAAACTGAAGCCGGGGCAACAGTGTCCGCCTTCACCACCGCGGGAGATCCGTCGAGTCTTCATGGTTTTCGAGGGTTGACGCTTCGTGGGTAGCTCTCTCCCAGGGGGTGCGGCACCGGTCGGAACCCCGGCCAACCCGGCACCGTCAGCGGTGGCCCTCCATGAACCGCCGGCGGGTTGCGGCAGACGCCCGGCCTGCCGCGGTGCCGGACAGGGTGCCCGGCGGTTCCCGCGGGTCAGCGGTTCCTGGATCGGACTCGTGGCAGTCGGTTCATTGGCCACACCCGCCACGAGCCTTCGACCCCTGGTCGAAGCAGAGCCACGGCTGCGATGCGGACCATTTCCGGGACGCACGCGCCGCACACTGGGTCCTATCTGTCGCTAAGGAGAAAACCGCGAAGCGTTCGGAAAAACCTTCAGGGCCCAGTCAGGTCGCCATGGGTTCCCCGGTTCACTCGTGGTGCGTCGTGGTCATCGCGGCCGTGATTGAGGTCTGTCACCGACCGGTGCGATCATAGGGCCCCGGCCAACCGGCGGTCGAGGGGGAACCGGGATCTGACTTGTGGCGGATGCCATCGGTGCCGGCCTACCTGATCGATCCCAAGGTCCCCTTCACCAACAACCATGGCGAGCAGGACATTCGCATGATCAAGGTGAAGCAGAAAATCAGCGGCTGCTTCCGGACCTTGCGCGGGGCAAACCTCTTCGCGCGCATTCGCAGCTACCTCTCCACCTGCCGCAAGCAGGGACACAATCTCTGGGACGCCTGCCGGCGCCTGGCGCTCGGACAACCCTTCATGCCCGAGGTTCCGGCCGCCGGCCCCTGAGCGGGCAACCTCGCAGCGGCGCGGACAAGCCCGCGACCGAGGCCCTCCTGCTCCGATTTCCCGACTTCCCAGGACCCTCTACTGCGGAAAGCCGCAACAACAGCGACCCTCCCCGCCTACCCGTCCTCGCCGGAGCCATCACTTGCACCGCACCCGCGCCCCCCCTTTGGGGATCTGAACAGTCACCTCACTGGCGAGTTTCCAGAGGAGAAAGTCAGGGCATTGGCAGAGAGATTGCACATGTCATACGAACGCGTCGAACAGGCGCTGCACCAAATCCCGCTTCGCGGGATCGGTGAGCGGAATCGTTCGATGGAATTTCGGTCGCCCGGGCCGTACCTCTTGGCTATGCTTCCCTTATGACGGTTGAAGAGCTCAAGGCGCTTCCGATGGCAGAGAAGTTCCAGATCATGGAAACGCTCTGGGAGGATCTCCGCGCACGTTCCGATTCGTCTCCTATCTCTCAGGAAATCAGAGACTTATTGGATGCTCGACGCGCTCGATATCGCAGTGGAGGTTCCCAGATGCATGACTGGGACGCCGTCAAAGGCAGCCTGGGACGCACATGAGGCTGATCCGGATCTCCGACGAGGCGTTGGACGACCTTTCCGACGGATATCGATTTTACGAAGCCCAAGATCAAGGACTTGGCGATTACTTTACTTCATGCCTCCGCGCTGACATTGAGTCGCTCCGAGCTCTACGCTGGGATCCATCGGGTTGTCTATCAGGATTATCATCGGCTACTGAGTCGTGTCTTCCCGTTCGGGATCTTTTACACAGTTGAGCAGGAGGCAGTGATGATCTGGGCAATTCTCGACATGAGACGAGATCCTTCGTGGATCAAGGCACGCCTCTTCCAGTAGGCATCGACCATTGCGTCGAGCGAACAGGAGGCAGCCTCCACATTCGCTTCCATTCTTGAGCCCGTTTCCCGCTGCCTTCTGTCGCTCACGCAGGCGTTCTGCCCAACCCCTTCCATTCACAAGGAACGACCATGCCAGCTCCGAATCTCAAACGTGTGACTTACGTCGCAGAGCACCACAAAGAAGAAATTAATGCAATCATGACCACACTGATCATGGAACCTACGACGCTGGGCCGTCGGGTGATTCCGGCGGTTCCGACTAACAATAAAGGGTGTATTGCTGCGGAGCGAAGCGGAGCCAGCAACTACACCCTTGGTTGAACGAGCCCGGGTGAGGAAGGCGGAATTGGATCAGTCGGCCAGACCGGCTATGGCGCTTATGTTTTCAGCCAAACCTTTGAAGTACCGTCAGGTTGGCACAACACCCCACCTCGAAAGCCGCAAGTGGTACATCGTGTCTCGGTCTTGAGGCCCTTCCCAGCGTTCGGGGGTGACCCTCGGGGAGCCTGACGTCGTCCGGAGCCTGGATTTTGCCCCATTCGTCACGGCGTGGGTGTGTGCGGGGCACAGGACACCCGTGACCCATTCGCGGAAAGATGGCGATGGCGGCGCACAGGACAGGTTGGGAGATGATGACACGGGAGTGATTGGCTACGGAGGCCTGCGCTGGCGATACGGAGAGGGGATCCGTCGCAGGAATTGCATGGGCCGACCGCAGCACGGACAGAGCGGAACCGTGGACGGTGGTGCCGGTGCCGGCGCCAAGGCGCCCAGATGGACGATGCCACCGGCATGACACTGGACGCGGGTGCTTGCCCACGCCAAGAAACCTGCCCCATAAAGCCGTCATGAGCGTTCAGGAGCTGAAAGACCAGATCGCCGCTCTTCCAATTGAGGCGCAGAACGAGTTGATGGCGTTCATGTTCCATATACGACATCGGGAGGACAGTCGATACGCATCAGCGGTGGCCAAGCGAATCGAGGACAAGAATTCTGCTCACTGGCTGACCCCGGATGATTTTGAAGATCGCTTGGACTGCAAGGCCTGATCTCTGATGGACCCTTTTTGCGTCTGCATACACCTCGAGCTGTTGGAGGTCGTGATACTCAGCCGCATGCGTGTACTCGGCATCGGCGGCCGGGTGGAAGGAGTGGGGATTGACCGACCCACGATTTGGCGGATTCTGGCGGACACCCCGTCTCCCGGGATGGCTTGAACCTGGCCGCTTTGAAGCTCTTCCAAACGCCGCAGAATCTCTGTTGCTGGATGCTGGGGATGTCGGGCCCGCCCTCGAGCATGTGCGGGCGCAGGTGTGGCGAAGCAGGTGGCAACTGCCCCACAGTTTGACCCGCTCGATGTCCGCCTCGGGGATGCGCCAGGCCATGGAAGTCAGGGTTGGAATTCAAGCTCGGCACGGAGACCCCGGACATCGGGCGGCAGATAATCCCACCTCCAGTCTGTGCTCCCCGGGGGAATGTCCCCGCGCAGACCGTCGGTGCGCAGAAGGATTTCCCACGGACGTCGTGCCACCTCCGGGGAACTCATTGCGAAACCGAGACCCCGACCGCCGTTGTCCCGCCAGCCGGTCAAAGCACGCAAGTGCCCCGGCGGGCCCGCCTCCGGGCTATCGCCTTTCGCCCCTTAGGGGCTCAGGAACCTGGAAATGGCCAAACTCCAGTCCGGCGTTACGCCGGCGGACAGCACGGTAGAAACGCGGTTCGGCGCGGCGGATGACCTCATGCAGAGGTTCGGAGTTCGCCGTCACGGACCCGATCTTCTCCCAACGGGTCTGGTCCGACGAGGCCTGGATCTCGTACGGAACGTCTCCGCCACCTACGATCCCGATCCCGATCTCGTGCCCCGAGGGGCTCAACGTCAGACGGGCCGGATCGCCCGTGCGCGTGTAGGAGGCAGTCTGGCCGCCCTGGGTCCAGTCCATGCCGGTGACCCGTCCGTTCGCGGCCACCTGAAACTGGGCGGCGACGTTGGGACCGACTTCGATTTCGAGAACGAGCAGGCGCCGGGCCGATTCGGGGACGAGGACGAATTCGAAGTCCGACCGCACATGGTATCCCACCAGGCGGTTTAGAACCCGGCCGATTTCGAACGAGTCGCCTCCTGGACCCTGATAGACGCCCATGTAGGAGGCGAGGGTCTCTTGGGGAACGTCGGCGGGACGCCGGATCGGGGTCAACGGGTAGGAACTGTCCAGCAACCGCAGGCCGATGTCGGTGACGGCCGTGTAGGCATTGACGCGCGAATTCGACAACACGACGGCGCCGATGCCGCGCGCCGGATGACAGCCCACGAAGGCCGTGAAGCCAGGTGTCTCGCCACCATGCTGAAGCACGCGCCCGCCCGGCAGATCCCACAGAAACCAACCCATTCCCATCCCCATGCCCGGGTAGGTGGTGGCGGTGCGGAAGGTCTCGATGTCCCGCATCGCCGGTCGGAGCGGGGTATCCTCGAGTCCAAGCTGGAATGAGAGGAAGGTCAGCAGATCCGACACGGTGGATCGCAGGGCTCCCGCACCCTCGAGCACCGGCAGGCGGAAAGGCGGCCTCTTGAGCACGGATGAATGGCCTTTCGCCAGGCGCTCCGCCTGATCGTCGTCGGGGTCGATGATGGTGGATGTCATGCCCAGCGGGCCCAGCACGCGCTCGCGCAGCAACGCCTCGTAGCTGACACCCGCACGCGCGGCCAGCGCGTAACCAAGCAGACCGAATCCGGTGTTGGAATACTCCCAGGCCGACCCCGGTTCCCTCGGCGGCACGTGCCGTTCCAGAAAATCCCTCCACCGCTCTTCGGTGTAGCACTCGAAAGGCCGGGTCACGTCCTCCACGCAAAGGTTGTCCGGGTTCACCGGCAACCCCGACCGATGCGTTGCCAGTTGCAGGAGGGTCATTTCGCGATCACGGCCCCGGGGCAGGATCCGGTCCGGCAACAGGCTGGCGACGGTGTCATTCCCGTCGAGTTCCCCGCGGTGCACCGCCTCCGCCAGCAGCAGGCTGGTCAGCACCTTGGTCACGGAACCGATCTCGAACAGCGTATGCTCGTCGGGGGCACCCGGACGATCGCGATCGCGCCTGCCGTATCCGTGGAAGGCGCGTCCATCGCGGTGGATCAGGCCGACCGCAATGCCAGCGCTGTATCCAAAATCAACCCGCTGCCGGACGGCTTGCGTGACGGATGCCGGAATGACGGGCGGTGTGGCGCCAACGACACAGGCACCCGCCAACAGCAGCCAGCCCACTTGAACCCGGATGGATGGGCGGAAGCGACCCACCGCACGAAGCGGAAAGGCTGAGAGGCTCATCGGCCTGAGGCTGCCCGAACCTCCATGGACTGCCAACAGGACACGGGTGGGCTGGCCCGGCCCGGGCGCATCTGCGAGGTGTCGGAAGGCGCAACGGAATCGGGGTCGGGGTCGGTATCGGAATCGGTATCGAAAGCAGAAATGGAGCTTCGCGCATCCCCAGAGATCGTTCCGGTTCGATCCCGATTCCGACCCCGACCCCGACGGTCCCCTCGCCGCATCCCTCGACCGATCGCATCGCCGACACCAGGGAGATGCGCCCGTTCCGCTCACGCCACCGGCTCGAGCCACTTCCCGTGTTCCCGGATCAGGTCCACCAACTTCTCCACGGCGTCGGCCTCGGGGATGTTGAACTTCACCGCGGTCTTGCCGACGTACAGGTTGATCTTCCCGGGCGCCCCGCCGACGTACCCGAAATCCGCGTCGGCCATTTCGCCGGGGCCGTTCACGATGCATCCCATGATGGCGATCTTGACACCCTTGAGGTGCTCGGTCCGGGCCTTGATGCGCGCGGTCACGGTCTGGAGATTGAAGAGCGTCCGTCCGCAGCTTGGACAGGCCACGTAATCGGTCTTGAAACTGCGGCCGCCGGCCGCCTGGAGGATGTTGTAGGCCAGCCGCAACGAGGAGCCGGCCCCCGACTCACCGCGCACCAGGACGGCGTCCCCGATGCCGTCCGCCAGCAGGGACCCCAGCACCACCGAGGCTCGCAGCATCGCCACATCGGGCGTCCACGGCACCGCGCCGAACGCCAGGGTGTCCTTCAGCAGAATCGGATTGCGCCGTCCGAGCTGTGCCAGCCGGACCGCCAGCAGCCGGAACGCCGCAATCGGTGGCAGGGCCACGCCGTCCCGCACCGTCACCCACTGCGTGTCGCAAGGAACCGCGTCGCCGGACAACGGCTGCGACGGATCCAGCTCCAGCACGGGCAGATCCTCGTACACGGCCTCCGGCCGGACATCGGTGGTCGGCGTCAGCTTGGGGGCCACGCGGTCATGGACCGCCCGCGTCACCACCACCCGGACCGGTTGCTCTCCGCCGCCGGGCGCCTCGCCCAGGGCGGATTCGACACTGGCCCGGCGGGCATAGGTGAAGGGGTCCCAGGGCAGCAGCGCGGGCAGGTCCAGTCCGCCACCCCCTTCCGGCCAGGCGGTCAATCCGGACACCTGCGCCACCAGTTCGCGGCACACTGGGATCTCCCTCGGACTGTCCTCGGTCAGGCTGACGCGAATTGTGTCGCCGAGGCCGTCGCACAGCAGCGACCCGATGCCGATGGCGGACTTGATCCGGCCGTCCTCGCCCTCGCCGGCCTCGGTCACGCCGAGGTGGACCGGGTAATTCCAATCCGGCCCCAGTTCCTCCAACCGCGCCACGAGCAGCCGGTAGCACTCGATCATGACCTTCGGATTCGAGGCCTTCATCGAGAAGGTGAAGTTGTGGAAGTCATGGCGCCGGCACACCCGGGCGAATTCGAGGGCACTTTCGACCATTCCCGCCGGGGTGTCGCCCCAGCGGTTCATGATGCGGTCGCTGAGGGAACCGTGGTTGGTTCCGATCCGCATTGCCCGCCCCAGCCGCACGCACTCCCGCACCAGCGGCGCGAACGCCTCCTCCACCCGCCGGACTTCGTCCGCGTATTGCTCGTCCGTGTACTCCTTGACCGCGAACTTCTTTTTGTCGGCGTAGTTGCCGGGGTTCACGCGCACCTTCTCCACCCATTTCACCGCCTCCATGGCCGCCTCGGGCTTGAAATGGATGTCGGCCACGATGGGCACATGGCAGTCCCGGGCCCGCAGTTCCGCCACGATGGCCTGGAGGTTGGCGGCGTCCTTCACCGTCGGGGCCGTGATCCGCACGATCTGGCAGCCGACCTTCACCAGATCGATTGTCTCCCGCACGCATGCCGCCGTGTCCATCGTGTCGCAGGTGATCATCGACTGCACCACGACCGGATGCCCGCCCCCCATCACCACTCCGCCCCGGTGGGGATCCCCGATGACCACTTCGCGGGAACGACGACGACGATGCCGATAAATGGATTCGCAATAGCGCATGGCGAGAGACCCCGAACCCCGCGGACGCCCGGGCGTCCGCACCGGCTTCAGGGCAAGAACCGAACCATGTCGCCGAGGCTAAGCCCCGCCCCACCCGTGTCAAACGCTGGGACATCGCGCGGGTGCATCCCGGAGTTGTGGGGAGAGGTGCGAACTCCGCCGAGCGGCGATCTGGAGGGCCGGGTTCCGCGAGGCCGCAAGGGTGTGGAGCGTTGGATTGGGGACTCGCAGAGCTCGTCCCTCCGAAGCGCTGCCTTCTCACCCACAACTCCGGGATGCACCGGTGCCTTTGAACGCTCCACGTCCCTGCTCGCCTCCGGCGGCGGATCAGGCGCGGCGCTGCAGCAGTTCGAGCGCGCGCAGACTCGCAGCAGTCCGCGTTTCCACCCCGAGCGTCGCCAGCACCGCCTTCATGTGCTTCTTCACGGTCTCCTCGCTGATGGACAGGATGGTGGCGATTTCCGGATTGGTCTTGCCCTGGGAGGCCCAGAGAAGCACCTCCGCCTCGCGCGGCGTCAACCCCAGCGCTTCGAGCGGCACCGCCGATCCGAAGTCGGGATCGAACGCCGACCGCACCGCCTGCTCGGCCCGGAGGAGACGGGCGGCCACCGCGGCCAGCAACTCGTCGTTGTCCACCGGTTTGGTCAGGTAGTCGTCGGCCCCGAGGTTCATGCCCCCACGCAGATCCGCCTTTTCGCCCTTCGCGGTCAGGAAGATGAACGGCACCGACCGCCCCTCCGGCTCCGACCGCAGCGCCTGGAGCACCTCGTGGCCGTCCATGGCCGGCATCATCACATCACACAGGATCAGGTCCGGCCGGCTTCGTCGCGCCAGTTCCAGCCCGGCCCGGCCGTCCTCGGCCGGGATCGCCTCATAGCCCTCCAACTTGAGCAACCGCGTGATGTTGCGGCGCATTTCCGGTTCGTCCTCGATCACCAGCACGGTTTTCATGGCGGCGACAGATTTCCGGAGGTCAGGGCCAGAGGCGGCCCACGGCGGCATTGGTGTACGAACCCGATGCCGTCCGGCTCAACGTCAGGGCCCGCACCATGTACGTGTGGGCCCCGGGCGGCGGCGAGGGATCCGTCCAGGCCGGCCGCGTCAGGGGCGCCGGGTTCACCCGCGTCCAGGCTCCCCCGGGGCCCTGCGCCGTCCGGTACACCGCATACCGGGCGGCCGGGTCGGAACTGACCTGCCAGGTCAGGACCAGGGTTCCATTGGACAGCGTCGTTCCGGAGACCGTCCCGCTGCGAGGGGCGGCGACGGGCCGCAACGTGGGATCTCCCAGGAGTGAGGTGAAGACATACCCTCCCTGGGACCGCGAGCCGGAGTACACGGGGACGCCGGTGCCCATGCCGGATTCGTAGGTCACGGACACCCAGGGCCACATCCAGGCGTCGTTCTGCGTCTTGCGCCAGAGGTCGCCCAGGGTTTTGCCGAGGGCGGCACTTTGGAGCTGCCAGCGCACCCGCGGCAAACCGGCATAGAACCAGGCCAGACCGTGCGACCGCGTGGCCAGCAGGGCGCGTCCCAGGTGATCCGGGTTGTTCCAATGCGTCATCCACGATCCCTCGATCACGGAAAACGCCACCGGAGGTTCCGCCGCCTCCGCCACCAGGTCGGCCGTCCGGTGCGGCCCGATGCCATGGAAGGCGTTCACCGCCCCACGCGAATGCAACCAGTCCACGCCTCCCGCGAACCCGCCCTGAAGACCCCAGAGAGCCGGCGTGCCCGCGACGAAGAAATCGCCCGGCAGATTCGCCACCTCATTGGTTCCCACCCAGCCGATGCTCATGCGCCGTCCGATCGCCTCCATCTCCCGGCGATGAACGCTGTTCGCCTCCTCGTTGGCGTTGGCGCTGAAGTAGGCCCCCACCACGGCCCGCTCCGGAAGCGTCACCTCGCCGCGCCGATGACGGCGCGCCTTCTCGATGTACTGCACGAGCAGGTCCACCTCGGTCCGCGGTGGCACCGCCCCGGCGAAGGCGGGCATCCGGGCGAAATCCACCCGGCCCACCGCCAGTTCCACCGCCGCCACTCCGGCCGCATTGGGCGGAATCAGTTCCTGATCGAAGATGCCGTCCCCGGCGAGGTTGGGCGTCTCGATGCCAGGCTGCAGCGGCAGGTGCCGTGTGTCGGTCCAGATCCCATCGACATCGCCGTAATACGCATCCGCCGGCAGCGGCCGGTAAAGGTGGCCGTCCGGGCTCAGCATTCCCGAGTACGGCACCGGGACATGACCCAGCAGCAGGACCGCGCGCGTCCGCACCGGATCGAGGGCGTATTGCGCCACGATCCACGACTTCACCTCCGCGATGCGCGACACATTCTTGAGCCAGTTGCCGTCGTCGTGTCGTGGTCCATCGAACCGGGCGACTTCCCAGCCTTCCATCCACAGATCCCGGATCAGGCCCTCCACGGCCGCCGCAAAGGCCGGATCGGCGGTGAGGCTCTCATCCACCACCAGCAGCACACGCCCCGGCAGATCGTCCGGCGGCAAGCGCAGGCCGCAATGCACCGTGGCGTAGTTCGGACCGGTGTTGAGCAGGATCTCCGGGGGAACATGCACGTCGGGACTGATCCGATACTCGTACTCGCGGCCCACGCTCACCTGCGTGTCGAGCCACCAGGTCGGACGGGAGGAACGCACGGTGACCCACGGATCGTCCGGCCCCGAGCGGCGATCGATCTGGTAGAGGGCATTCGAGACACCGGTCCAGCTCAGCAGCACCGTGGGGCGGATGTCGGTCACCCGGGGTGCCACGTAGGGGGTGTTGGTCACCAGGTGCAACGGGGCGTTGTAGGTCACCACCGCATCCACAATGCCCTTCAGAGGTCCGACCCCCGCCCCGGCGCTTCCGATGGTGATCCCTTCCGCGGCCCGGGTGGCCGCATCCGGCCAGGCGCGAATCCCGGTTCCATGGCCCATCAGCCTCCCGTTCACGAAGATCGCCGAGGTGTTGGTCGAGTAGGACACCTGGATGCCAAGGGAGAAGTCCGGCGGGAAATCGTCCTCGCAGATCGTCAGCGGCACCTCGAGATTGGTCACCACGCCGCCTTCGCCGTCCGGGGACCGCAACGACACCCGCGTGCCCGTCGCGTCGATCCCGATCGAAAAGTCCCCGACCGCGATCAACGACACGGGCTCTCCCGGCCCGGTTCCGCCCCACCCCGGGGGACATCCGTCGCCGGCACTGGCCCAATACGGCGAGATATAGATCTGCACGGTTCCCTCGCGGCAGTTGATGTTGGCCACGCCTCCGTCCTCGACCTCGCGATAGCGAAGCACCGATCCCGGTGCGTTCAGTTCGGCCCCGTGCTGAAACGGCGCCGTCGGCACCAGCGAGACCGACGTCCGTTCGATCGGTTCCCCGCCGGTGCTGGTCCGCCACGGATGCACGGGATCGTCGAACAGCCACCGCGCCAGCACGCCCGGCCGGACACTCCGCACATCCCTCGGATCCGTCCCTTCCGCCAGCTCCTCCGAATCGCTCCTCCCGTCGTAATCCGTGTCCGACTCGGTGTACAAGGTCTCGCCCGGATCCAGCAGCCCGTTCCCGTTCCGATCCTCGATCCAGTCGGGGATCCCGTCCCCGTCGGTGTCCACCGGATCGAGATAGTGAAATCCGATGTCCACGGTCGTGAACCCTTCCTTCTGCCCGTCGGCCCGCGTCGTGAAGTGGTAAAGCCCCGCCGCGCCCGCCGACCGGCTGCCCGCGTCGATCAGCCCCGCCAGACTCGTCACCCCGCCACTGGACGGATAGGCATACCTTCCCAGGGCCGTCGCGACATAGTCCGGTTCCAATCCGGTCACCGCCGCCGATCCGAAAGCCGCCAGGCCCGCCCGGAATCCGTTGTGCGAAAAGCTGCCCGATCCGGGCGCCGCCGTGAGGGTGTCGGCATCGAACAGGTTGTCCCGAACGACCCAGGCCGAACCGGGACGATCGCTTGCCAGTCCGACGTGGCCGCCCCGGAACAGGTTGTTGTACGCCAGCAGCCCCACCGCGTGCTGACCGGGGGACGCCGATTCCGTGACGGCGAAGCGGCCGTGTTCGAGGATGTTGTTGTTCAGCACGAGGGCCGTTCCCGGGTGGTCCCCGCGCACTTCGAAGTCCAGCCCGGCCCAGTGCGAGTGGAGCGAGGTCAGCCGGAGCGGCCCGTTCGCGGACTGCCGCACGAGCCGGCGCCGAGCGGGGAGTTCCGCCGGCATGGACACCTCGGTGAAGGTGAAGCGGATCTCCGGCGCCGGGCCGCCGGATGGGATCTCCAACTCGAACAGACCCACCTCGCCGGCCGGCGCCATCCAGCCGAGGGTCGATTGCTCCTGCACCGCTGTGTAATACACGATCCGGTTCGGCACTCCGGGCATCCCGTCGGAATCGATCCGTGCGCCGCTTTCCAACCGAAACCCGGCCGGACCGAACACGCCCAGGACCACCCCGTTGGTCAGACCCAGTGTGGCGTGGGTCACGCTGCGCCCGCTCACCACGTGGTCGATCGGGGCGTAGTGGTAGCCGATATCCGGAATGCCCGTGTCCCGCTGGGCCTGCGGTTCGAGCGTCACGGAGGACCCGATGTCCGCTCCGAGCACCACCGGCGCGTGCGTCGTCAACCCGGCCAGTTCCCCGCTCAAGGCCGGGTTGATGCCCGTCACGCCGGCGTCGCGCAACGGACTCCCGGGGGCCAGATAGAAGTGGCCCGTGCCCACCGTCTGGAACAGGCCGGCCGCGCTGGCCGCCTGGTGATTGCCCGCGCCGCTGTAACTCCCCGCCGAGGCCACCCCGGCGATCAGGCTGTTGGTCAGCACCAGCGTTCCGCCGTTCAGAAGCTGCGCCATCCCATGCACGGTCAGGTGTTCCCCGATGAACGGCGTCCCGCTGCCCGACAACGCCGCCCCCGGAGTCTTGAGCCCGTCGATGAGCACGTTTTCAAGGCGCACCGGGGTCCCGGCCGTGTTCCACACCGGGTACCGGCAGTTCACGAACTGGGAATGCCGCACGGCGTTGTCCGGATTGTTCCCCTGGAAATACACGCCGTGCGCGCCGTGCTTGAACCGGAAATGCTCGACCACAACCGGCTCGCCCCGGTCCACGAACCGCAGCGGCATCCATCCGTAGTCCGTCTTCAATCCCGGCATCCCCACCGCGATCGATTCGCCCACGGTGTTATCGTGGTCGGCCGTGAAGATCGCCGACCGGTAGGGCCCGGTGTGGCTCGCCAGGGGCCCGTCGAGGGTCACCCCGTGAAACGCGGTCCCGTCGTGCGCCGGGAATTTCACCACCGTTCCCCCTTCGATCACCGTGGTCCCCGTGAACCAGCAGTTCCCGGCCACGAGATACGTGTTCGTCGCCGAGAACGTGAAATCCACGTACGACGCCGTCAGCGCCGTCCAGTCCACCACCACCCCCGGCTCGTCCCGCACGGCCGCCGACGCCAGTTCCATCGGCCGGTCAAAACCGCCCGACACGCCCGCCCACTGCCGCTCCGGCAGCAACCCCGCCCCGATTCGCTCCGCCGGTTCCAGTCCGCCCGCCGCCCAACGCTCGAATGCTGCCAGCCGCCGCGCCTCCGGGGTTTGTTCCGCCGCGGCCCGCACCTCCGCCCGCAAGGTCTGCACCCGCGCCGGAGGTCCCGGCAGCTCCAGCAATGCGTCGAACAGCCGCGCGTACTCCACCGATTCGATCAGGATCGCGCGCCGCGGTCCCGTCCGCACCCAGTGCTTTCCCACCACCGCATGGGCGTCCGGACGGAACGCGGCCGCCTCCCGCGCCGACCACGCGAACGCCCGGCCCTCGCCGATCCGCGCCTCCCCGAAATGCAGCGCCTCGTCCACCCAGTCCGGCTCCGCCACCCGGGCCCGCAGGCGCGGGTCCGACACCGTCGCCAGGGTGCGCCGCCGCTTCTGCGGCTCCGGCGTCTCGAAGAACTCGGTCACCACCTCCAACCGGGCTGTCTCCGGGTTCAGTCCAAACGTCGCCGGCGAAGGCGGCACCTCCCGCAGCACCACATCCGCCGCCATCCCGTCCTTCCGGTAGGTGTACACCACGTCCGCCCGCACCGCGTCGAAGGCCCCCCGATAGAGGATCTGGTTTGGCGGCAGCAACTCCCCACGCGCATCCCGCACCACCGCCACCACCGCGTCGCGTCCGCTCAACGGATCGAAGTATCGCAGCGCCAGCACCGAACTCCGCAGCCGCACCCCTGGCTCGATCTCGAAATCCAATGTTCCTGCCGGATCGTTGACGTTGGGCGAAAAGATCGCCCGGTGTGGCCCGTGCCGCGCCACCGCCCCCGTCGCCGTGATCTCGATCTCCTCCCGCGTCTCCCGCCACCCGCCGGTGTCCGGATCGCGGAAGTGCATCCCCGGTTCGAGCCGGATCCAGGTCGCCACCCGCCCGCCCCCTTCGCCGCCTTCCACCCAGCGCTGCCGTACCGCGTGGTCCCGTCCCCGGTCGATCGTCCATTCCTCCCCCGACGCGATCCGGTTACCTGAACACAAGACCAACAGCAGGACCAGGGGACTCCAGGGGCGCAAAGGCGATTCCATAGAAGAGTGCGGGTTTGGGCGGCGGCGACCTTACCCGTTCCCGGCCCCGCATCAACAGCGGCGTGGAGCGGGCCCCCGGGCCCGTGCATCCCGGAATTGTGGGGAGAGGTGCGAACTTCGCGAAGCGGCGCTTCGGAGGGCCGGGTTCCGCGAGGCCGCAAGGGAGTGGCGCGTTGGGTCGGGGACTCGCGGAGCTCGTCCCTCCGATCTGCCGCCTCCTCACCCACAACTCCGGGATGCACCGAACGCCGCCGGGCACCGGCACGGCGGGCTTGACTCGGGGCACGCGGCTGTCTGGCATGGAGCGTACCGATGAAAGCGCCCAACGGAGGACCGCGCGGCTTCACCCTGATCGAGTTGCTGGTGGTCATCGCGATCATCGCGATTCTGGCCAGCATGCTTCTTCCGGCGCTGGCCAAGGCAAAGACGAAGGCGGACGGGATCAAGTGCCTGAACAACGGGAAGCAGTTGTCGCTGGCGTGGATCATGTACTCGGGGGACCACGAGGAGAAGCTGCCGCCGAATGTGGATGGGACGGCACGGGGCGGGTGGGTGGGAGGTTGGATCCACACCACGGCGGGCCCGGTCAATCTTTCGGACTGCACGAATGTGAACCTGCTGAAGCCGCCGCACGGGCTGCTGTACCCGTACAATCCCGCGGTGGAGATCTACAAGTGCCCGGCGGACAAGTTCATGGTGCGGATCGGAGGCCAGCGGCATCCGCGGACGCGGAGCATCTCGATGAACGGCTGCATGAACGGCAATTCCTGGCATACCCAGGATCTCGAGCGGGAAGGGTGGTGGACCTATCGCAAGCTGACGGACATCACCCTGCCATCGAGCCAGTTTGTCTTCATCGACGAGCGGGAGGAGAGCATCGATGACGGGTACTTCCTGGTGTTTGTGAACCGGACGGAGGATTGGGGGAATCTTCCCGCGATCTATCACAACGGGGCCAGCGGGCTGTCGTTTGCGGACGGCCATGCGGAGATCCGCAAGTGGAAGGACCCGGACACGCTGCGCCCGGGCGTGGCCGGAACCCGGCGGGGTCCGCGGGATGTGCCGTGGATCAACGAGCGCGGGTCGATGCGAAAGCGGTGAGGCCGGTCGCCAAGTCCTCACCGTGTTGAACCCACCCACTATTGGCGCCGCCCGTCCTGGCGGTTCGGGCGGAGGTCTGCGATCCGTGGCATCCCGTTCCTGGCGGACGGCTGGCCGGACGGTGCTGGCGCTGGCCCTGGTGGCGGGCGGCTTGGGATTGCCCGAGCCGCGCCCTGTCGCCGGCAGTGTTTTCGAGGCCTCCCAGCCATCCAGCCGTCCCTACCGGCGTCTGGAGGATTGGGCGCGGCTGCAGGGGTTGCGGGTCGAACGGGCGCCGCTCTCCCGGGATATTCTGGTGACCGGGCCGGAGATCCGGATGGCGCTGCTTACGGAGGCGAGCCGGATCACCTTCAACGGGGTGGCGGTCTGGCTTTCGCATCCGGTGCGGCTGGTGAACGGGGAGGTCTGGGTGGCGGTGCAGGATCTGGACGGGGTGCTGCAGCCGCTGATCCGGCCCGGACCGTACGTGGCGGGCGGGCGGGTGCGAACGATCTGCCTGGACCCCGGCCATGGGGGGCGGGAGCCGGGACAGAAGAACGGCACACGGCTGGAGAAGACCTACACCCTGGCATTGGCGGAGGAAGTGCGGCGTCAGTTGGTGAGGGCCGGTTTCCAGGTGATCATGACCCGCGAGTCCGACGAAACGGTGGATCTGGTGGAACGGGCGGCCATCGCCCAGCGGCGGGGGGCGGATCTGCTGGTCAGTCTTCACTTCAATGCCAGTCCCAATGGGGGATCGGAGGCGAGCGGGGTGGAGGTGTACGCCCTCACCCCGGAGGGCGCCCGATCCACCAACGCGAGTGTCGACGCGGGTCCCTGGCAGGAGGCAGCCGGCAACCGTCACGATCCGCGCAATCTGCTGCTCGCCTACCACCTCCAGCGGGCCCTGGTCCGGGATCTTCCTGGAACGGTGGACCGGGGGGTGCGCCGGGCGCGGTTTGTGATTCTTCGCCTGGCGGAGATGCCGGCGGCGCTGGTGGAACTGGGCTTCATGTCCAACCCGTCGGATGCCCGATGGATCTACAGCGAGGCCGGGCGCCGACAGGCGGCGGCTTCGATCGTGGCCGGCCTTCGGGCTTACGCCCAGGCGGTCGAACGCGCCCCGTCTCCGGGTCAGCGCATCACCAATTCCACGTCGTCCAGAAGCAATGCGGTCCCGCTGTCGGCGAAGAACTGAATCGTCAGCCAATCCACTTGGGGGGCGCGCAGGCTGGCGAAATCGCCGAGGGGCACTTCGACGCGGCGCCATCGATCGTCCACCATCACCCCCCAGGCGGCCGGATGCACGGCCAGGTCGGGGGTTCGGGCGCGGCTGTGGAGGCTGAGGTGCACGCGGCCGCTGGCGAATTCCGTCCGTACGGCCAAGCGCACGGCCAGGGGCCGGTGTTCCTCGATCATCCAGCCCCGGAGGCGCGCGGAGCCTATGGTGACCGAGCCGCGCCCGGACGGGACCTGGACGCGCAGTGCGGCGCGACCGGAGAGGGCCTGGGCACTGACGGAGAGGTCCCCGGATTTGCCACCGGCGACGAGTTCCCAGGCGTCGGCACCGTCCTCGAATCCTTCGAGGTAGCCACTGAACGGGTAGGTGGGTGCATCCCAGCCGGCGGGGCGCGGGTGAAAGGCCCGGGCCGGGGAGGCGGTGACGCGGCCGTTCCGGCCGGCCTGGACGAAGTAGAGGGAGGGGGCGTCGATGGTCGGGAGGGCGATTCGCGCGGTCCATGCGCCGGATTCCCGTTCCATGGGAACCGTCCGCCAATCGCGGACGACCCGTTCGTCGAGGGGGTCGGTGCTGACCCAGGCGGTGGCATGGTCCACCTCCGGACCCGGCTCCGGTTCCCATCGGATTTCGAGGCGGCGACCCGAGGATCGACCCGCGAGGCGCTGGTACAGGGCGTCGTCCCGGTCGATGGCGGCGCTGGCCGGGTGGGTCCACCCGGCGGGCAGCCATGCGTCCGGCGGGGTCGTCGCGGCAGGGGCGTGGGCAGGCAGGAGGAGGGATCCGGCGGCGAGGATGGCGCCCAGAACCCGGGGGATCGAGATGGACGGCCGGACGGGGAACCGGCAGCCGGCGGGAGGGCGATGTCGGGGCGGCATGCCTACTTGCGGTCTCCTCCGCCGCGACTTCCCGAGCCGCCCTTGGTTCCGCCGCCGGCCCAGACGATGGTGCCGGTGAGGAAGCCGATGGCGAAGAAGGCGAAGTACATGAGGGCGGCGGGCTGTTTGATGGCCTTCTCGATCAGGGGCGGGAGCACGAAATCGACCGTTCCACGGTTGTGCATCCCCATCAGCACGAGCAACAGCAGGACCAGAACCAGGAAGAGGGACTTGAGGATGATCTTGGCGTTCATGACGGAGGCGCGGCGGCGGACACTAACCCGCTGCTCCGGGCCGTCAATTTTGCTCGGTGGCGGGACGGCGGGTTTTCACCATACTGCCCGGCCTTGTTGCCACCATGAGCATTGCCACCCGAACCGGAGACCGCGGCACCACCGGACTGATGTACAACCGTCGCGTCTCGAAATCCCACCCGCGCGTCGAGGCGTATGGAACGGTGGACGAGCTGAACGCAGCCCTCGGGCTGGCGCGGGCGACGACGGACCATGCGTTTGTGCGGGAGTGCCTGCTGCCGATCCAGAAGGATCTGGTGACCGTGATGGGCGAGTTGGCGACGGCGGTGGACGACCTGCCCCGGTACGCGGCCGACGGCTATCCGCGGGTCACGCCGGACCTGATTGACAAACTGGATGGCTGGGTGGCGGAGATCGAGGGGCAGAACGTCAGTTTCCGGGGTTGGGCGACCCCGGGACACACGGCGGATGCGGCGGCCCTCGATCTGGCGCGGACCACGGCGCGGCGGGCGGAGCGCCGGGTTTGCGCGTTGGAGGAGGCGGATCAGCTCCGCAACGAGGAGATCGTGATCTATCTGAACCGGCTCAGCGATCTCCTGTGGCTCCTGGCCCGCTGGGTCGAGCATCAGGCCGGGATGGCGCCTCCGCCCGACCCGGCCGCACCGGCGATCGCGTGATCGGACCGGTGCCTTTCAGGACAGGAGGCTGCGGGCCAGGGACAGGGCTTCGTCCAGTTTCGCGGCGTCCTTGCCGCCGCCGCGGGCATGGTCCGGCTTGCCACCGCCACGCCCGCCGACGATGGGGGCGATTTCCTGGATGATGCGGCCGGCGGGGAAGCGGGTCCGGAATTCGGGGCCGACGACGGCCACCAGCGAAACGGCGCCGTGGGCGGCGCCGCCCAGGACGATGACCCCGGGGAACCCGCCTTTGAGCGCGTCGGCAACGGCCTGGAGGAAGTCGCCATCCACGGCGCCCACATGATGCACGATGGCGGGGATGCCATTGAGGACGGAGGCGGCGGACTTGAGGTTGCTGGCCACGTTGGAGGCCTCGCGCTGCTGGGCGGACTTGAGGGCCTTTTCGAGGTCCTTCTGGTGGGCCAGCAGGGCTTCGAACTTCTTTTCGAGTTCGTGGAGCGGCGCGTTGATGCGGGTCGCGAGGGTGCGGAGGCGTTCCCGATCGGCGCACATGGCCTCGAAGGCCAGTCCGCCCGCCACCGCCTCGATGCGGCGCACGCCTGCGGCGATGGCGCTCTCGCCCACGATCCGGAACACGCCGATCTCGCCCGTCGCCCGGGCGTGGGTGCCGCCACACAGTTCCATGCTGTAGCCGTCGAGCGCGCCGGGACGCCCGCCGATCTGGACCACCCGAACCGTTTCGCCGTACTTGTCGCCGAAGAACTGCATGATGTCCGGACGCGACCGCACCTCGGCGAAGGGGGCTTCGGTCCAGCTCACGACGGCGTTGTCCACGATGCGGGCATTGACGAGGGCCTCGACCTCGGCGAGTTGGGGCGCGGTCAGGGGGGCGGCGTTGAAATCGAAGGTCAGTTTGTCCGGTCCCACGGAGGAGCCCTTCTGGGACGCGTCGCGGCTGACCAATTCGTGGAGGGCCCAGTGAAGGAGGTGGGTGACGGTGTGGTGCCGTTGGATGGCCAGCCGACGGGCGCGGTCCACCCGGAGCGTCACGGTCGAGCCGACCTCCGGCACATCGGCCGAGGGGCCGTCGGGCCCCCCCTCGATCAGGTGGAGCCAGGCGTCGCCGGACTTCTGGGTGTTGGCGATCCGCCACAGGCGGCCCGAGCCTGAAAGCTCTCCGGTATCGCCGACCTGCCCGCCCATTTCGGCGTAGCAGCAGGACGTGTCGAGGATCACCGCGGTGCGGTCCTTGACGCGCACGGTTTCGAGGACCTGCGCCGGGGTTTCGAGGGTGTCGTAGCCGAGGAAGGCGGTGGGGGTCCTGGTTTCGATCTGGGACAATTCGATCACCTGCTTCTTCTGGGCGGCCCGGGCGCGGGCACGCTGCTCCTCCATCAACCGGTGGAAACCCTCGACGTCCACGGTCAGGCCGCGTTCCCGCGCCATCAATTCGGTGAGGTCGAGCGGGAAGCCGTAGGTGTCGTAGAGGCGGAAGGCGAATTCGCCGGGGATGCCCTGACTGGCGGCGGCGGCCTCGGTGAACAGGGCGATGCCATGATCCAGGGTGCGGTTGAAGGCCTCCTCCTCCAGTTTGAGCACGTCCTGCACGTGCTGACGGCGGGCGCGGATCTCGGGGAAGACCTCGCCCATGGTGTCGGCCAGGACATCGACCAGCTTGTAGAAGAAGGGCTCGGTGAATCCAAGGGTGCGCCCGTAGCGGACGGCGCGGCGGAGGATGCGGCGGAGGACGTAATGGCGGTCGGTGTTGCCGGGTTGGATGCCGTCGGCGATCGAGAAGGTGAGGGTACGGATGTGATCGGCGATCACGCGGAACGCGACATCGATCTTCTCCTGCCCGGTCGTGCCGGTGCTGCCGGCGGCGGGGAGGGTGGATCCGTAGCGGCGGCCGCTGAGACGTTCGAGGACATCGAAGATGGGCCGGAAGACGTCGGTCTCGTAGTTGGAGATGCGGGCGTGGGCGAAGTCGGTGAAGCCTCGCGTGCCCTGGATGATGCTGGCGACGCGCTCGAAGCCCATGCCGGTGTCCACGTGGCGGGCGGGCAGGGGGGAGAAGGAGCCGTCGGGATTGGCATTGAACTGGATGAAGACGAGGTTCCAGATCTCGATGCACTCGGCGCTGCCGCGGTTCACCAGGGCGCCGCGGGTGTCGCCGGCGGGGGTGAGATCGACATGAAGTTCGCTGCAAGGCCCGCAGGGGCCGGTTTCGCCCATCATCCAGAAGTTGTCCTTCTTGTTTCCGTGGACGATGTGGACCTCGGGATCGAGGCCGGCTTCACGGAAGAGACGGGCCCAGAGGTCCCATGCCTCCTGGTCGAACTCGGCCGGATCGCCCTGCCCGCGGTTCGGGGCGTACACGGTGGCGTAGAGGCGTTCGGCCGGGAACCGCCAGATGCGGGTGATGAGTTCCCAGGCCCACTCGATGGCTTCGCGTTTGAAGTAGTCGCCGAAGGACCAGTTGCCGAGCATCTCGAAGAAGGTGTGGTGGTAGGTGTCGAGACCGACATCTTCGAGGTCGTTGTGTTTGCCGCCGGCCCGGATGCACTTCTGGGTATCGGCGGCGCGGGTGGGGAGGCCGGGCACGGCCCCGGCCCACTGGTGGACATCCGGCTGGCGTTCCCCGAGGAAGATGGGGACGAACTGGTTCATGCCGGCGTTGGTGAACAGCAGGTTCGGGCTGTCCGGCATCAGGGAGCTTGAAGGAACGAGGGTGTGCTGCCGGGAGCGGAAGAACTCGAGGAAGCTGCGGCGGATTTCGGCGCTGGTCATCACGTGCATGGCGGCAAGGAAGAGATCCCCGGCACGGCGAGCCGCGCGGGCCGGGGAGTGTGGCAGGGAGCCACCGCCGAGGCGAGGGCGAGTTTGGGGGATCAGATGGCCGCAGGGGCCGGGGCGCCGAGGCCGGGGAGCTTGGGCGGAGCCGGTGGCTTGGGGACCTCCGGCAGCACCGTGGCGGCGTCGGCACCGGAGGGCGGATCGACGTTGGGGGTCGGCTCAGGGGGGGTGAACTTGCCGGTCTGGATGATCTCCCGGACCTGCCAACCCTCCAGGGTCTCGTATTCGAGCAGCGCCTTGGCGATGGTCTCGAGGTGGGCCCGGTGGGACTCGATCAGTTCGCGGGCGACCTGGTTTTGGACCTCGATGATCTTCCGCACCTCCTCGTCGATCTCGCGGGCGGTGGCTTCGCTGTAGTCCTTGCGACGGACCATGTCGCGCCCGAGGAAGTATTCGTCGTCGGACCCGTATTGAACCATGCCCAGCTTGCTGCTCATGCCCCACTGGCAGACCATGGAGCGGGCGAGGTTGGTGGCCTGTTTGATGTCGCTGGAGGCTCCGGTCGAGATGTCGCCCGAGATCACCTCCTCGGCGATCCGCCCGGCCATGATCACGGCGATGACATCCAGCATCTGTTTGCGGCCCTGGTTGATGATGTCCTTCTCGGGAAGGTACATGGTGGAACCGAGGGACTGACCGCGAGGGATGATGGTGACCTTGTGGAGCGGGTAGGTGTGGTTGAGGAGGACATTGACCAGGGCGTGGCCTGCCTCGTGCCAGGCGGTGAAGCGCTTCTCCTCGTCGGTCATGGCCAGGCTTCGGCGTTCGCGGCCCCAGCGGACCTTGTCGCGGGCCTCCTCGAGTTCCTTCATGCCGACGGCCTTCTTCCCCGTGCGGGCGGCGAGAAGTGCGGCCTCGTTGAGGAGGTTGGCGAGTTCCGCCCCGGAGAACCCGGGGGTGCCCCGGGCGATCACGGCGAGATCCGCCATGGGGTCCAGCTTCACGCTGCGGGCATGGACTTTGAGGATGGCCTCGCGTCCCTTGACGTCGGGGAGATTGACGGTGATCTGGCGGTCG
This sequence comes from Verrucomicrobiia bacterium, assembly GCA_019634625.1. NCBI lineage: Bacteria > Pseudomonadati > Verrucomicrobiota > Verrucomicrobiia > Verrucomicrobiia bacterium. The sequence goes on along the minus strand of JAHCBA010000008.1, from coordinate 140,960 downwards.
AAGCGGCCGGGGCGGAGAAGGGCGGGATCCAGGACATCGGGCCGGTTGGTGGCGGCGATGATGATGATGCCCTCCTGGGTGTCGAAGCCGTCCATCTCGACGAGGAGCGCATTGAGGGTCTGTTCCCGCTCGTCGTTGCCGCCGCCGAGGCCGACGCCGCGACTGCGCCCGACGGCGTCGATCTCGTCGATGAAGATCAGGCAGGGGGTGTTCTTGCGGGCCTGCTCGAACATGTCGCGCACGCGGCTGGCCCCCACGCCGACGAACATCTCCACGAAGTCCGAGCCGCTGATGCTGTAGAAGGCGGCATCCGCCTCGCCGGCGATGGCCTTGGCAAGGAGCGTCTTGCCGGTACCGGGCGGGCCGACCATCAGGATGCCCTTGGGGATCCGGCCGCCGAGTTTCTGGAAGCGCTTGGGGTCCCGGAGGAAATCCACCAGCTCCGAGACCTCGTCCTTGGCCTCCTCGACCCCGGCGACGTCCTTGAAGGTGGTCTTGTTCTTCTCCTTGGTGAGCATCCGGGCCCGGCTCTTTCCAAAGCTGAGGGCGCCGCGGCCCGCCATCTTGATCTGCCGGATGAAGAAGAAGTAGATCAGGGCGGCAAGGAGGAGGAAGGGAAGCACCACCGTGACGAAGACGTTCATCAGGTAGGTGTTGGGTGTCTTGACCTCGAAGCGCGAATTGCGCTGCAGATCCTTGACGTCGTCCTCGACGAGAACGACCCGGGTGACGAAGGGTGTTTCGCGGGCCGTCGAGCCGTCGCTGCCGATCAGGCTGCCGGAAGCGGACTCGGAGGTGGCAAGGTATCTGCCGGTGATCTCCTGCAGGGGCGACTGGGGATCGAAGGTGATGGTCCCCTGAACGATCTGCCCGGACTCGAGTTTGGAGAAGAACTCGGACGGCGAGAGCGGGTGGAACTTCGTGTCGGCCTGACGCCGGAGCATGAAGAGGAGTGGAAGGAACCCGAGGATTGCGATGAGAAACAGCCATCCCCGGGTGGGGACGCGCGGGTCGCCGCCACGGGGGGCGCGGGGATTATCGGTGGGCTTCGGATCTTCCGACATGGACTTGTGGCGCGGACGTTAGCATCGGGTTCCGGGCGGTGCAATGCACCGCAGCGCCGGCGGTACAGCCGGCAAGAGGGGTGTGGCGCGTTGGGTTGAGGACTCGCAGAGCTCGTCCCTCCGATTCGCTGCCTCCTCCCCCACAACTCCGGGATGCACCGTCTGCGCATGCGGCACTCCGATTTTTGTGGCGCCCGATCTCGCCTCTGGTATCGTCCCCGGCCCTTGCACCGCTCCACGAGGGCGTCGAGTGGTGCGGGGGGCTGTAACGCTGTCAAAACGGAGAGACATCCAGGAACCATCGACGTGAGCTCCAAGAAGCAACCCGTCAAGAAAGCGGCCGGAGGGAGCCGGGGCAAGATTGTGGGCACGGCCACGGCTGCGGCGATCCTCGGGGGGGGTGGGCCAAGTCCAAGAGCCGCCACCTCGCGGGCGATCGACCCCGAGTGGGAACGGTATCGCCAGATTCTTCTGGATCTGCGGGAGCAGTTGGTCCGGCAGATGAACGGGCTGGCCAAGGAATCGGCGGAACAGTTGCCCGGGTACAGCATGCACATGGCGGATTCGGGCACGGACAATTTCGACCGCGACTTCGCGCTCAGCCTGCTATCGAGCGATCAGGACGCGATTTACGAGATCGACGAGGCGCTCAAGCGGATTGAGCGGGGCAGCTACGGTGTGTGCGAGCTGACCGGAAAGGCGATTCCCAAGGCGCGGCTGGATGCCATTCCGTGGGCGCGGTTCACCGTCGAGGCCCAGGCTCAGTTGGAACGTGAGGGCGCATTGCGCCATCGCCGGCTTGGGTCGCTGGGCACTCTGGACGCCGGTGCCCCGGCGGAGATCGAGGAAGACGACGAGGTTGAGGAGAAGCCCTCCAAGGAAAAGGAATAGCCATGCCCCGCGAAATTGTGACCATCGAGTGCACGGAAGCGCGCAAGGAGGGGGGATCCCCCAGCCGCTACACCACCACTCGCAACAAGAAGCTCAAGACGGAGAAGCTCGAGTTGATGAAATTCAATAAGCATCTCCGCCGCCACACCCTCCATCGCGAGATCAAGTAAGCGCGTATGCCTCGCAAGACCCACGCCGATCGCGATTCCGGGCCTCGTTCCCGGAGCGCCGAAACCCGCACCCCCAGGCCCAAGCCCAAGATCGACTTCACGGTCGATGCGCTGGACTTCAAGAACGTCAACCTCCTCCGCCAGTTTGTTACCGAGCAGGGGCGGATTCTGCCGCGCAAGTACACCGGGCTTCCCGCGCATTACCAGCGACGCCTGACGCTCGCGATCAAGCGTGCGCGGCAGATGTTGTTGATGAAGTGAAGGAGCCGGGATGACTCGGAGCGGGTGAAACTCCCCGTTTCGAGGGTGGATTCAGAGGGTGGATTCCGGAGGCTGCTCCTGAACGGCCCGACTCGCTGACCGAGAGGACGCGGGGCGGGGGCGGCTCTTCATGGCCTCCTCCTCACCCGGGGTTCAAGCCAACCCTCCCACGCCTCTCCCTGGCGATCCCGGGGCAGCCCCCTGACATTTCACCGCACACTCCCCGTCGTTGTTGCAAACGGTTTGCGAGGGCGGTATCGATGGCCCCCTATGCGACGGACGGTTCCTTCCTTCCTCGTGGCGTTGTGGGTGATGTCGGCATGGTTTGGCGGCACCGGGGTGGCGGCTGCGGCCGCATCCCCGGACGGCAGGCCGGCCCTGAGGGTCCTCACTTCGTTCCTTCCGGTGCATTCGATGGCTGTGGCGATTGCCGGATCGCGTGCGTCGGTGGAGAACTGGCTGCCCGCGGGAGTGGATCCGCACGATTTCCAGTTTTCGCCTGCGGACCTGCGGCGTCTGCGCGAGGCGGACGTCCTGATTGCCGGAGGGTTGGGTCTCGAGGGGTGGACCGAGGCCCGGCTGAGGCGGATGTCGGGCAACGATCGATTGCGGTTGGTCGAGGCCGGGGCCGTCCTTCCGGGGGCGGTGTTGATTCACGATGCGTGCCGGCACGATCATGATCACGACCACGGGCACGACCATGATCACTCGCACCATGGGGGCCCGAATCCCCACTTCTGGCTGGATCCATTGCTGATGGCCCATGCGGTTGGACCGGTGGCCGCGGCGATGAGCGAAATGGATCCGGCGGGGGCGGCGGTGTACCAGGAAAACGCGGTGGCCTACGCCTCGATGTTGTATGCGCTGCATAGGGAATACGCGGCTGGCCTGCATGATCGCCGGTCGGTGCCGTTCATCACCTACCACAACGCCTTTCCCTACCTTGCCAAGCGATACGGCCTGCGTCTTGTGGGCGTCGTGGAAGGCACGGCGGCGGAGGAGCCATCGGCCAGGGAACTTGCCGAGTTGTCGCGCCTGGTGCGGCAGGAGGGAGTACGGGTGCTTTTCACGGACGGGTCACCGACGCGCCTGGCCCGGCGCCTGGCCGCCGACTTGAAGATTGAGGTGGCCACACTGGAGACGCTGGAGACGGGGGACCTGGTGCCGGAGGCGTATGAGTCGGGCATGCGGCGCAATCTGAAGGCGCTCCAGGCGTCCCTGCGTCCCGGGACGATCCCATGACCTTGGAGAATGAAAAGGCGCTGGCCGTCCGGATTCGAGGCTTGAACGTGCGCCTTGGGGGGAGGCGGGTGCTGGAAGGGGTGGACCTGGATATCGGGACCGGCGAACTGGTTGCCCTGATAGGCCCCAACGGAGCGGGCAAGACGACGTTGCTGCGGAGTCTGCTGGGACTGATTCCAATCGAGTCCGGCGAGATGCGGGTACTGGGCGAGACGGACGTGCGCCGGGCGCTGCCCAGGATCGGGTATGTGCCCCAGCGGCTGGCTCTGGAAACGGGACTCCCGCTGAGCGTGCGCGAGTTCTTGTCGCTGCGTCGCACGGAGACCCGCAACTGGTTCTGGCGCACGAACCTCTCCCTCGACGGGCAGCTTCCGCCCATGGCGCATGAGCTGGGGGTGGTGGGTTTGCTGGACCGGCCGATGGCCCGACTCTCGGGGGGGCAGCTGCAGCGGGTGCTGATTGCCTTCAGCCTTCTGAGCCATCCGCAGCTTCTGTTTCTGGACGAGCCGACGGAGGGGGTGGACGCCCCGGGCGAGCGCACGTTTTACGAAGTCATCGCCGACATTCATCGCAACCATCCGCTGACCGTCGTGCTGGTTTCGCACGACTTGTCCATGGTGCATCGGCACGCCTCGGTGGTGGTGGCTTTGAACGGCCGGGTCTGCTGCCAGGGGGCTCCGGACGAGGTCATCCGGGGCGAGGCGCTGCGGGAGGCCTATGGGCTGCATGTGACCTCCTATCACCATCATCATGCTGAGTGAACCGTTTCTGCAGCGGGCGCTGTTGGGCGCCATCATTCTGGCACCGCTCTGTGCGCTGCTGGGAGTGTTCGTGACCGCCCGGCGGATGGCCTTCTTCAGCGACACCGTGGCCCATGCATCGCTGGCCGGAACGGCCTTCGCGATGCTGATTGGGTTGAGCGAACCCACACCGGGGATGATCCTGGTGAGCCTCCTGGTGGCGGTCACCATCATCTGGCTGCGGGAAAAGACCGAGCTGTACAGCGATACGATCATGGCCCTGTTGCTGACCGGTTCGGTGGCGGTGGGGACGGTCATTATGAGCCGTTTCCGGGGATTCCGGGTGGAGCTTCACCGGGTGCTGTTTGGGGACATTCTGGGCGTCGGACTCACGGAATTGGTCGTGGCCGGGGTATTGCTTCTGGTTGTCGTGGTGGGGGCGGCCTGGTTTCTGAGTCCGCTGTCGCTGCTCTCCGCCAGCGAGGATCTGGCCCATGTTTCCGGCATTCCGGTGCGTTGGTACAACTACGGGTTTGTGCTGGTGCTGACGCTCACGGTGACCGTCACCATCCGGTTGGTGGGCATACTACTGGTCGGGGCCTTGCTGGTGATTCCGCCGGCGGCGGCCCGTTTGCTGGGACGGAACCTGCGGCAGGAGATCTGGCTGGCGATCGCCTTCGGGCTGCTGGCTGGCGGCGCGGGCGTCACGCTGTCTTATACGGCGGATTTGCCGTGCGGTCCGGCGATCGTCCTGCTGGCCATCGGGCTGTTTCTGATGGCTTTGGTCATCAACCGGCTGACGGGTCTGCAGCGTTCCGGACCCAGGGTGTCGTCATGAGCTGTCCTTCCCATCAACACGGTCCGTCCAGGCGCCCGGAGCTTGGCGACTTGACGGAGCGGTTGCGGCGGGATGCCCGGCGGGTGACGGGTCCGCGGCAGGCCATCCTCAAGGTGTTGCAGGGTCATCCGCATCCGCTTTCCAACAAGGAGATTTTCGCGGCTTTGCCGGCTGGCGAATGTGACCTCGCGACGGTGTACCGGTCGCTGCACCTGCTGGAGGACCTCGGATTGGTGACGAGGTACGATTTTGGCGATGGGGTGGCACGGTTCGAAGTGGCGAGGGATTGCCCGGCCGGGCACCATCATCATTTGGTCTGCACGGGCTGTTCGGCGGTGATTGAGATTGAGGATTGCCTGGCGGCGGAGTGGGAGGCGCGAATTGCGGAGCAGAACGGCTTCAAGAGCGTGACGCACAAGCTCGAATTCTTTGGGTTGTGTCCGCGATGCCAGTAGCCGGGTGGGGCAGGCCGGGACGGGTGGTTCTGGCGGGGTGGAGTGGGTGAACCTAGAAACGGCAGTTGACTGAGGCGGCGCTTGGCCGACGCGGACGCTCGCGGCGTCCGCTTACCCCCCAAGATCTCCCCGGCGCCGTCGTTTTGGTCGGCCACCTCACCCGCTCGGTGCCGGCAGTGCCGCGGTTGGACGCAGCCACGGCGACAAGATCCGATCCCAGATTCGTTCCCAACACTGCGCCGGACTCAACTGCTCCGCAGTATTCCTCAGCCCGCTCAAAAACAGGCTCAATCCCGTCAGTAAGCGCTGCGCTTCCGCCGCTTGCCCGTGCGTGCTGGTCAGCCGAAGCACCAACTGGCGCCCGCTCTCGATGAGCCGTCCCACCGCGCACAACAACAACGGTCGGCTCGTAATCGCCTCCCGCCCCCGATCCGGTTGGGCGCACGCGACGAACAGGCTCCACCAGTTGTAGATCAGGGCCACGTTGCGCGCCGCCACCTGGCAGCGCAGCAGATCTTTGCTCATGAACCCTCCCCAACCCCACTGGTTCTTCAGTTCGTCGTACGTGTTCTCCGCATCGGCCCGCTGCCGATACAGATCCGCGATCGTCACGATCTCGTCGCTCAGATTGGTCACCAGGACTTGGTATTCGTAGGCTGGAGCCTCCACCACGCTGATCGACAGCGCCAATTGCCCCACCTTTCCGTCCCCAAGGCAGGGCCGGGCTGGCGGCGGAGACGGTTGCCGTCGCAGCACCACCACCCGTCGCTTCTGACTCCACCCCTGCAAACACAGTTGTCCTTCCACCCCCTCCCACCCGTTGAGCGTGGGACGCCAACCGCCCTGACGCTCCAGCGACGCGATCAACTGCTTGACCCCGCGAGTTTGTCGCTGCCGGAAGAGGTACTTCACCGCGTGCGCCTCGCACTCCGCCATCAACTCCTCGTTGCCGTACGCAGTATCCCCGCACATCAGCCAGGGACGGCATTCCGGCGGCAGACTCTCCCACACCCGCCACAAACTCGCCCGCCCATGCACCGGAGCGTGCTGCTTGCCCGCTCGCACTTCCACGTCCAAGACCAGGCGAAGACCGCGGACCAGCATCGTGTGGTAGGCGTGGCTGGGACGGCCGGGCTTGTGGGGATTGTAGCCGATCTCGGCCCCTTCCTGGTGCCCGTAGATCGGCTTGATGGTGACGTCCAGATCCATCACCCACGGGTGACGCAGGGCCGGCAGCCAGGTCTCTTGCAAGGCGTCGCGCTGCCATCGCGCACAGGCCTGCGCATCGGCGTCCTTGAACGCGCGCCGCACGCTGTCCTCGCTGCAGACCTTGGTCATTCCAAGACCCTGCGGATTGACGGTGTCCGCACGCAGCGCCGTGATGTGCGCGTAGCGGAATTGTCCCGCCAGGATCGACAGCGTGATGGTGCCCAACAGATCGGTCAGCGAGGGCGCCCGCGGACTCTCGAAGCGCAGCGGGCAGCTTCGGACCCAATTCTGGAACAGTCCGCCGGTGGCGAGGAACTGGCTGAAGAAGACCAACTGACCCAACGGCGTCACCGGCGCCTGGGGATCCCATTCGACGTGGAAGCGCCGGCCCTCGGTGTCGACGGCGAGCGATTCGGGAAGCACAAAACGCGGCTCTGGCTTCCCATCGACGAGTTCACCCGGTGGGTGAGCCTCTACCCGAGCGATTTGCAGCGGCATCCCCAACGACACCAGTCGCTTGACCCCATTGGCAAGTCAGCGAACTGCCGTTTCTAGGGTGAAGCGCCCCGGCTCGCCCTTGGCCGCACGGGCATGGATGCGGCGACGAGGAAAGGGCCGCGCCCCCCCGGCGCGGCCCTTTCGTAGAATTGGGTTGGAAGGTTGGTTCAGGCCTGCATGGGTTCGCCATCCCAATCGCTGGATCGGATGAACTCCCGGATCTTGCGGCGTTCGTAGCGATGTTTGTGCGCCTTCTGGGGCCGGGTATCGACATGCCTGAGGTGATGCCGATGGCTTTGGATCACTTCCACGATTTGTTCGTTGGACTTCGCCATGATACGATTCGTTGGGTGTTGGTGGGTGGGATCGCCACCCGATTGGAAGGAGATGGCGCCGTTGGAATCGCCTCTTGGGGGAAGGGGCTTCGGCTCCACCATGACGTCTCCGAGTAAAGTCCTCATTGACGCTCTGCGATGACCTCTGTAACGCCGGATCGAATCGTCGGCAACAGAAATTTTACTGAGCTGTGACCGCCGCGACTCCATCGTGGGCAGAGGGAGGGGATGTCAGAGGCGGCGGAGGTAGATCGCCTTGAGGTAATGGGCTTCGGGGAAGGTCGCGGGGTGATCGAGGGGATGCCCGGTGGTGCGCCATTCGGTGAAGCGGAGGCCGGAACGCCGGGTCTCGCGGCGGACGGTTTCGAAGAAGTCGGGGGCGGCGACGTGGGCCGAACAGGAGGCGGCGACGAACCAGCCGCGGGGCCGGACGCGGGGGGCGCCGAGGCGGGCAAGGCGGGCGTAGGCAGCGAGGGCGCCGTCCCTCTCGTCGGAGCGTCGGGCCATGGAAGGGGGATCGAGGATGACGAGGTCGAAGGAGCGGGCGGTGGACTGGGCGAGCCAGTCGAAGGTGTCGGCCTGAACGGTTTCGTGGCGGGCGGCGGAGACCTCGGGAAGGTGTTGGTTGAGGGCGAGATTCCGGCGGGCGGCGGCGAGGGCGTGGGGACTGATGTCGAGGTCGGTGATGGACAGGGCGCCGCCGCGGGCGGCGTGGAGGGAAAAGCCGCCGGAAAAGCTGAAGGCGTTGAGGACGGCGGCGCCGGCGGCGAGGGACCCGACGAGATGGCGGTTGTCGCGCTGATCGAGGAAGAAGCCGGTCTTCTGCCCGCGCACGGGATCGGCCTCGAATCGGAGGCCGTGTTCGAGGAATACAACGGGTTCGGTGACGGGTTCACCGGCGAGGGTGTCGCCGTCGCGGCGATGGAAGCGATCCCGGGCGAGCGGGGCGATGTTGCGGCTGAGGCGGAGGATGAGGGAGCGCGGGTGCAGGCGGTGAACGAGGAGCGCGACGACGGGTTCGAGCCGGGGGAGCCAGACGGTCGAATAGAGCTTAAGGACGAAGCGGTCGTGGTAGCGGTCAAGGACGAGCCCGGGCCAGCCGTCGTTTTCGCCGTGGAGACAGCGCCAGCCGGTGGTGAGGGCGGGATCGAAGAAGGGCAGGCGCCGTTCGAGAGCCTGGTCGAGGTGGCGGCTCCACCAGGCGTCGTCGAGGGTAACGCGAGGACCGGCATGGAGGACACGGACGCGGATGGGGGACTCGGGATCGAAGAAGCCGAGGCCGAGGAAGCGGTCCTGGGGATCGTAGAGGGCGGCGAGGTCTCCGATGTCGCCCGGCCGGTTGTGGGTGCGGATGCGGTCCGGATAGATCCAGGGGTGACCGTGACGGACGGCGCGGACGGCGGCCGGGGAGAGGTGGAGTCGGAGGCGGGAGGGACCGCTCATGGGCGGGCCCGTGCGGGTTCGGCGGCGGGGGGGTTGGGCTGGGGCATGGCAGCGTTGAGGTCCTGGCGCCAGGCGGCGAGTTTGGCCCGGAGTTCGGCGGTCTTGTCGGGGAGGCTGCGCACGAGATTGTTCCGCTCGCCGATGTCCTCGGCGAGGTTGTAGAGCTCGAGGCGCTGGTCTTCGAACGATTCGATGAGCTTGAAGTTGCCGGCGCGGATGGCTCCGGAAGGGGTGATGCGCCAGCCGGACCGGCCCGGTCCTTCGAGGTAGCCGGGGAAGTGCCAGTAGATGGCATCGCGACCGAGACGTGCGTTGGGGTCGCGAAGGATGGGAACCAGGCTGACGCCATCGATGGGATGACCGGTTGGGGGGCGGGTGCGGGCAATCTCGGCGAGGGTGGGGAGGAGATCGACGTGGATGGCGGGTTGGGCCGAGCGGGAACCGGGTTGGGTGACGTTGGGCCAGCGGATGAGGAATGGGACCCGGATGCCGCCCTCGTAGAGCATGCCTTTGCCACCGCGGAGAGGGGCGTTGTCGGTGGGGCCGATGCGACGGCCTGCGGCGTCGGTCGTGGCGTAGCCGCCCACGCCCCCGTTGTCGGAGGCGAAGATGACCACAGTCCTGCGGGAGAGCTCGAGTTGATCGAGGCGGGCGAGGAGACGTCCGACGGCCTCGTCGAGGCTGGCGATCATGGCGGCATAGACGGCGTCGCGATGGGTGCCGGCAGGCGGTCTTCGGGCGAAGCGTTCAATCCATTCGGGCTTGGCCTGGTAGGGCGAGTGGACAGCGAGGTGGGCGAGGTAGAGGAAGAAGGGGCGATCCTGGTGGCGTTCGACGAACTCGATGGCGCGGTCGGTGAGGTAATCGGTCAGGTAAGCACCCTCCGCACGAGGGTCGTGAGGATCGGTGTCGAAGGCTTTGTGCGGGCCTGTGGTGACGACGGTTTCGACAAATCCGAAGCGCGTCGGGTGATGTTCACTCCCTTCACCGAGGTGCCATTTCCCGATGAGCCCGGTGAGGTAGCCGGCATTGCGGAGGGTCGAGGCGAGGGTGGGAAGTCCGGACGGAAGATGGGTTTGGTTCGGGGGTGGAATCATCCGGCGGGCGGCGTCCTCGCCACGTTCGAGGGAGCCGACGGTATAGACGCCGGTGCGGGAGGCATACTGACCGGAGAGGAGGGAGGCGCGGGTGGGGGCGCAGTTGGGCGAGGTATAGAAGCTGGTGAAGCGCATCCCCGAAGCGGCGAAGGCGTCGAGGTGGGGGGTTTCGTAATAGCGCGATCCCGAGAAGGCGGTGTCGGCCCAGCCGAGGTCGTCGGCGAGGATAAGGACGATGTTCGGGGGGCGATCGCCTCCGACGGCGAGGGGCGCCGTCGCGGACAGGAGGCCGAGGAGAAGGAATCGGAGCCTGTGCACGGGGGTGGACGGTGCCAAAACGTGGCGTTTGGGCAAACCCTTCTTGGAGGGGGGGTGGGGGCGGTCCATCCCGGAGTCGTGGGGAGAGGTGGGAATTTCGCAAGGCCTCGCCTTGGAGGGCCGAGATTCCGAGGGCGCAACGGTGTGGAGCGTTGGGTTGAGGACTCGCGGAGCTCGTCCCTCCGATTCGCCGCCCCCCTCCCACACGACTCCGGGATGCACCGGGTGGTCGGCGGTAGCCTGCCGACGGGCCGATGCCGAGAGTCAACAACAAATAGTCAGGCTGAACGTTTGAAAGGGTCAACAAGCATGCTGTCTGGCATTATGTTTTGGAGTCAACGACAGTAAGTCTGGCATCATGTTTTGGTGCGGGGGCTTGGCTGCGGGCGGAGCAGGATCCAATACCGATCCGGGGGAGATTGCTTCGGCAGGGAGGTTTCCGGTATTTCTTGCGCGATGTCCTCCGTGGCCGAACAACTCCGCAGCGCACGGGAAGCCCAGGGGATGTCGCTGCACGATCTGGCGGAGCAGACGAAGATCCGGACGGACCATCTGGAGGCACTGGAGCGTGCGGATTATGAGCCGTTTCCGGCGCCGGTTTACATCCGGGGGTCGGTGCGCACGTGCGCCGGGGTGCTGAAGATGGATGTGCCGGCGGTCCTGCAGGCCCTGGACGAGGAACTGGCGCGGTCGCCGGAGTTCAGCAATCCGCCGAGCCTGACGGGGGAACGGCGGGGTCCGCTGGACTGGCTGACCTACCAGTTGTCGCGGGTGAACTGGCGGGTGACCGGGATTATTGGGGCGGTGGTCGTGGTGGTGGGAGGGGGCTATTGGAGCTGGCAGGCCTGGACCCACCGGGTCCGGGAGGATCCGCTGACGCGACTTGGTCCGGGGCTGTACCGGCCAGGGCCGACTTCGGAGGGTGATCTGCTTCCCTTGCCTCCGGTGCCGCCGTCGCTGTGAGCGGAGCGCCCGTGTCGGACAGGATGCATCTGCTGCTGCCGTTGTTCAGCAGCGTGCTTTACGTGTTCGGGGCTTTGTGGGTGCGACGGGCGGCGGATCTCGGGGTGGGGGTATGGCGCACCACGTTCGTGGCGAATGTTTTTTCGGCGGTGTTGTTTGCGCCGCTGGCGGTGTTGGGCGGGCCAGGTCAGCCGCTCGCCATGCTTTGGCAGCCCGCCGTGCTGGCTGCGGTGCTGGTGCTGGGTCAGACACTGGGCTTTCTGGCGTTGAGCCGTGGCGATGTGACGGTGGCGACGCCGGTGCTGGGGGCCAAGACGGTGATGGTGGCGGCGCTGACGGTGGGGCTGTTGGGATTGGAGGTTCCGGCGCGGTTGTGGGTGGCGGCCGGGTTGAGCACCGGGGCGATCGCCGTGCTGAGTTGGAGCGGTCGGGGCAGCGGTCGGGGTGTGAGATTCGGTCTGGGTGCCGGTCTGGCGGCGGCCCTGGCGTTCGCGCTGTTCGACGTGCTGGTGCAGAAGTGGGCGCCGGCGTGGGGGGCGGGTCGCCTGCTGCCACTGGTGATGGCCCTGGCGGGGGCGGGTTCGCTGGGGATGATCCCCTTGTTTCGCGAACCGCTGGCGCGGATTGCGCGCCCGGCGTGGGGTCCGCTGGCGATGGGTTCTGTGTGCATCGCGGTGCAGGGGATCCTGCTGATCGGGACGGTGGCGGTGTACGGTGACGCGACGGCGGTGAACGTGGTGTATTCGGCGAGGAGCCTGTGGACGGTGCTGGCGGTGTGGGGGGTGGGCCATTGGTTTCGCAACAGCGAGCAGGGGCTCGGGGGGCGGGTACTGGGGAGGAGGTTGGTGGGGGCGCTGCTGATGACGGTGGCGGTGGTGCTGGCCACGGTGGGGGGATGAAGGGAGCGGGAGTCGATCAAGAGGCTGGACGGGTGCGATGAGGATCCGGACTCCGACTCCGATTTCGACTCCGATTCCGATTCCGATTCCGATTTCGAGGGGAGGGAGGCAGGTCAGCGGCGTCGGCGGGAGGGCTTGCGGGGCGCTTCGGTCCTGGTGAGGAAGGGATCGAATTCGTGGCGGAGATGAGGCGGAACGAGGGCCTTGAACCGGGCGACGTCGTCGGCGGAGTAATCGCTGTCCACCACCTGACCGACGGCGTGGAGGCGGGCGATGGCGGCCGAGCGGGTGTGGGGGATGTGGAGTTCGAGGAGATCGCGAACGGGTCGGAGCTGGGTGCCGAGTTCGGCCAGGAGCTCGGGGAGGCCGGTGCCGGTGCGGGCGGAGAGGAAGACGGCGTGGGGGTAGAGTTCGCGGAAACGTTCGATGGAGGTGTCGATGCCGAGGCAGTCGGTCTTGTTGAAGACCATGAGGGTGGGCTTGTCGGCGGCGTGGAGTTCGGAGAGGACGTCGTGGACGGCGGCGATTTGTTCATCGGCCTTGGGGTGGCTGACATCGACGACGTGGAGGAGGAGATCGGCTTCGACGACTTCCTCGAGGGTGGCTTTGAAGGCCTCGACGAGGCGGTGGGGGAGTTTGCGGATGAAGCCGACGGTGTCGCTGAGAAGGACGTTCTGATTGGTGGGCAGGCGGAGGCGCCGGGTGGTGGGGTCGAGGGTGGCAAAGAGTTTGTCCTCGGCGAGGGCGGCGGCGCCGGTGAGGGTGTTGAGGAGGGTGGACTTGCCGGCGTTGGTGTAGCCGACGATGGAGGCGAGGGGCCACTGGTGGCGTTTGCGGCCTTCGCGCTGGGTGGCGCGCTGGCGGCGGACGCTTTCGAGTTCACGGATGAGTTTGTCGATGCGTTCCTGGACCTTGCGGCGGTCGGCTTCGAGCTGGGTTTCGCCTTCGCCGCCCCGCATGCCGATGCCGCCTTTCTGGCGGGAGAGGTGGGTCCAGAAGCGGGTGAGGCGGGGGAGGAGGTGCTGGAGTTGGGCGAGTTCGACCTGGAGCTTGCCTTCGCGGGTGCGGGCGCGCTGGCCGAAGATGTCGAGGATGAGCTGGGTGCGGTCGAGGATCTTGAGTTCGAAGACGGTCTCGAGGTTGCGGCTTTGTGCGGGGGAGAGTTCGTCGTCGAAGATCACCGTATCCACGCCCTCGCCGCGGCAACGGGCGGCGAATTCGTCGGCCTTGCCCGGGCCGATGAAGGTGCGGGCGGCGGGCCGGTCGATCTTCTGGGTGCCGGTGCCAACGATTTCCGCGCCGGCGGTGCGGGCGAGCTGGCCGAGTTCGCTCAGGGAGTCCTGAACGTCCCATTCGGAGCGGGCCTTGAACTGGGCCCCGATGAGGAAGGCCCGTTCGCTGGTTTGAACGGCGTTGTCCGAGACCAGTGCTTTCAATCGGACTGAGTCTTATCGCAGTCGGGGCCGCGAGCCAAGATCGCGCGAAAGACCAGAAAGAGTTCGTTGCCGGCCCGCCGGACACGCGGAGGATGGAAGCGAGCGGCGTCTGCGAGGGACGGAAAGCCCCGGCCGTTGGCGAGGGTGGGGGCGGTGCGGCCGCCAAAGACGAGGGGGCAGAGAGTGAGGTGGAGTTCGTCGACGAGGCCGGCACGGAAGAGGGCATCGTTGAGGAGGGCGCCTCCCTCGGCGACGACACGGCGCACACGGTGCTGGCGGGCGAGCCAGGACAGCGCCGCGGCGAGGTCCACGTCGTCCCCGCCGAAGGCGAGGACTTCGGCACCGGCGGCCTGCAACCTTGCCACCCGGCGGGTCGGGGCGTTGGCGGAGACCCAGACCTGGATGGGAGAGCCGGGATGGAGGAAGAGGTCGGCGTCGGGCCGCAGCCGGGCCTGGCCGCTGACCACGATGCGGAGGGGTTCGGTGGCGAGGCCGCGGGAGTGGCGGAGCCGGCGGTAGCGGGGGCCGCCGGGACCCAGGGTGATGCCGGGGAGATTGACGGTCCCGGCGCCGCAGAGGATGGCGTCGGCGGTGGCGCGGAGTGCAAGCAGGTGGGCGTGGTCACGCCGGCTTCCGAAGGTGCCGACGACGCGATTGGCGGTGGCGATCTTGCCGTCGGCGGTCATGGCCATGTTGACCAGGAGGAAGGGGCGTTGGCGGGAAGGGGGGTCGGGAGGGGCGGGGAGGGTGGCGGTGCCGGGGTTCATGGGGAGGGGTGAGGGCCGGCGGGTCAGAGGAGAAGCATGGCATCGCCGTAGCTGAAGAAGCGGTACTGGTGTTCGACGGCCTCGCGGTAGGCGCGGAGGATGAGGTCGCGACCGGTGGTGGACCCCGGGGCTGCCAGGGCTGCCACGAGCATCAGGAGGGTGGATCTGGGCAGGTGGAAGTTGGTGAGCAGACCCTCGACGACGTGGAAGGTGGCGGGTGGATGAACGAACAGGCGGGTCACACCTTCCCCGGGGTGGATCGATCCGCCGTGCTGGCGGGCGCAGGTCTCCAGCACGCGGAGGGAGGTGGTTCCCACGGCGATGACGCGCCGGCCTTCCCGGCGGGCGGTCTCGATGGCGGCGGCGGCCTCGGTGCCGATTCGATAACGTTCGGCATGCATCACATGATCCTCGATCCGGTCGGTCTTGACCGGCGCAAACGTTCCCGCCCCGACATGGAGTGTGACATCGCAGTGGGTTACGCCGGCCGTTTCCAGTTCGGCGAGGAGTTCCGGGGTGAAGTGGAGTCCGGCGGTGGGTGCCGCGACGGAGCCCGGGGTACGGGCATACACGGTCTGGTAACGATCGCGGTCTGCGGGGGCCGGGGAGTCCCGGTGGATGTAGGGGGGAAGAGGGACCTCGCCGTGGCGTTCGGCGAAGGCGATGACGTCGGTGCCGGGAGGGAATTCGAGGACGCAGACGCCCTCGGGATCCTTTTCGCGGACCCGGGCATGGAGGGGGTCGTGATCGGTACCGAAGGCCAGAGGGGTGCCGGGGCGGACCCTTTTGCCGGGGCGGAGCAGGGCGCGCCAGGCGTCGGGGCCGACCGGTTCGAGGAGAAGGATTTCGATTCGGCCATGGGTGTCGGGCTTGTGACCGCGGAGGCGGGCTGGGAACACGCGGGAGTCGTTGCGGACGAGGAGGTCACCGGGTTGGAGGTGGAGGGGGAGGCGGTCGATGCGGGAATGGTCGAAGGTGCCGGTGGAGCGATGGACGACGAGGAGGCGGGCGTGGGTGCGGAGGGGTGGGGGATGCTGGGCGATGCGCTCCACGGGGAGGGGATAATCGAAATCGTCGGCGCGCATGGGGGACTTGTGCCTTGGGGCGGGAGGGGAGGCGAGGCTGGAGATGGGGAGCAATTCGGGGAGCGATTCGGCTTGCGTCGCGGGGCCGTCGTCATGCACTTATTCACATGTTGTTCACCGAGGCTGGCCACTCCGCGAACAACTCTGCGCCGGTGCGGCGCGTTTCTTCGTTGTCATGGTGGGGCAAAGTGTAGCAAAGTGTGGCGGTGTGGGGCGGATGGGGGCTCGAATCCCATCGGTCCGAAGCCATGGCGGCGATCGAATCCAGCAACGGCGGCGAACGGGAGCAGGCCTCTCCGCTGTACGTTTCGCGCTTCGAGAACAAGGTCGATGAGAAGCGGCGGGTGCAGATACCGAGTGTGTGGCGGCGCGGGCAGACGGGAGGGTTGCGATTCCTCCTGTTGCCGGTGCCGAAGCGGAACTGGCGACCGGCGTGTCTGGTGGTGATGCCGCCGGAGCGGTTTATGCGGACGGTGGCGGAATTGCGGACGATGAAGATTTCGGATGACCGGGCGGATTCGTTGAGGCGGTTGCTGGCGACGCGCGCCAGCGAGGTGGAGACGGACAGCGCGGGGCGGATCTGCCTGCCGGATGATGCGACGAAGGCGGTGGACGTGAAGGAGCGGGTGGTTTTGGCGGGGATGCTGGACTGGTTTGAGATCTGGAGTCCGGAGCGGTACGCCCAGGTGGAGGCGGGGGATGACGAGCGGGTGACCGAGGCGTTCGATCTGGTGTGACGACGGTGAGGAGAGAGAGCGATGAGTTTCAAGAGCTTGCTGCCGCTGGGGCGGAGTTTCACGCCGAGCGAGGGGCGTCCGGGGCGGTATCGCCCGCCGGAACCCGGGGCACTGCCGCGGTTGGACACGGCATCGGCGGGCACATCGGCGGGGGTGGCGCCCGGGCGGGCGGCGGGGCGCGAGGGCGAGGGCGTGGGCCGGGGGCGGGCGCGGTCGGGACGGCGGTTGCCGTTGTGGGTGGAGCAGTTGGTGTTGGCGGTACTGCGTCCGGGGAACCGGCGACGGGGGACGCGCGAGGTGCAGGGGGAGTTGGATCTGCGGTTGGTGAAGGTGGTACGGAACGATTTGGAGACGGCGGACATGGAGGTGGTGGTGCGTCCCGAGGGGTCGGGCCGGCCGGGGCTGAGTCCGGCGTGCCGGGGCCGTGTGTTGCGGCTCTGGTGGGAGCAGGGGATGCGACGGATACGGCGGATAGGGAACGCCTTGTTTTAGCTACGTGAAGCGAGCAGGTGAGTGCATACACGCACATCCCGGTCCTGGTGGCCGAGGTGGTGGAGGCATTGCGACCGCGTCCGGGGGGTCGTTATGGGGACCTCACCATCGGTGGGGGTGGGCACGCCTTCGCGATCCTGAAGGCGACGGGGGGAGCGGGCTGGCTGCTGGGGGTCGATCGCGATGGAGCCGCCTTGAAGGCGGCGGAAGAGCGATTGGCGCCCTTCGGCGGACGGTTTGAGTTGAGGTGGGGGACGTACGACCGGCTGCTGGAGTGGGTGACGGAAGGGAGTTTGGACGGGGTGTTGATGGATTTGGGGGTGAGTTCCCCCCAGTTGGATGTGGCGGCGCGCGGGTTCAGTTTCCAGGCCGACGGGCCATTGGATATGCGGATGGACCCGGACCAGGCGCTGACGGCGGCGACGGTGGTGAACACGGCGCCGGTGGAGGAGTTGGAGCGGATGCTGGCGACGCTGGGGGAGGAACCGAGGGCCCGGCGGCTGGCGAGACGGATCGACGAGGAGCGACGCATGCAACCGCTGAGGACGACCGGACAACTGGCGACATTGATCGAACGGGTGGCGCCCCGGGGGGGGCGGCTGCATCCGGCGACCCGTGTGTTTCAGGCGTTGCGGATGGTGGTCAACGACGAGCTGGGCCAATTGCGGCGCGGGCTGGAGGTGGCGGCGAGGGCGTTGGCGCCGGGGGGGCGTCTGGCGGTGATCAGCTTTCAGGGGATTGAAGCCCGGGAGGTGAAGCGGTTCGGGGTGGAGCGGACCCGGGACTACACCTATGACGGGGAGGTGGACGTACCGGAATTGAGGCGGCCGCGGGAGCCGGAGCTGGCGTGGGTGCATCGGCGGGCGGTCACGCCCGGGCGGTGGGAACTGGAGAACAACGTGAGGGCGCGCAGTGCACAACTTCGCGTGCTGGAGAGGAGGGGACATGGCGCGGACACGTAATCGCGGAGCGAAGAGGACGGTGGGGTATGCGTCCACGGTGACCTCGGGCCTGCTGGTGTGTTTTGCGGTGGCGGTGGCGTTGCTGGGTTATATCCGGTTGAAGGGGGATCTGCACCGGATGGAGACGGAGCTGGGGAATCTGGACCGGACCATGGCGCGCCTGAAGCGGGATCACGAGCGGTTGCATCTGGACTACGAGACGATGGTGTCGTCGGCCGGGCTGGACCAGCGGGTGCGGGCGATGCGGCTGAACCTGGTGACGCCTGGGGAGAGTGCGCGGGTGGTGTTGCCGGAGCCGCCGCGGGAACTGCCGGTTCCGGCGTCCGGGCGCGGCGTGGAAAGGGGTTGGTCGCGCCGCGAGGAACTGGCGATGGGGCGGAGCGAGAGGTCGCCGCACGGGGGAACCCACTAATCAGGAGACCTTGTGGAACGGACCCGACAGCGAACCCGGTTTTTCTGGATGGGCGTGTTGCTGGTGCTCGCATTTCTGGCGCTGGGGTACCGGCTGGTGGATCTGCAGGTGGTGCGACACGAGGCCTTCCTGAGCGAGGCCAACCGGACCCATGCGCTGCAGATCAAGATCAAGGGACATCGTGGCGCGATCCGGGACCGGCGCGGGGAGATTCTGGCCAGCAGCCTGCGGGCGCACAGCATTTGTGCCGATCCGGGGCTGCTGGGCCTCCATTACGCCGAGGTGGCGCGGGTGCTGGCGCCCCTGCTGGAACGGGAGGAGGCCGGTTTGCGGGAGGCGTTGCGTCCCCGGGTCCGTTTGAATGACGAGGGTGGCGTGCTTCTGGACGCCCGCGGGCGGCCGATGACCAACCGGTATGTCCGGCTGAGCCGGCGGGTGTCGGACGAGGACTGGCGCCGGATCGAGGCCGCGCTGGATGGCGAGACCTTCGGAATGGCTGCGGAGCGGCGGGCGGAGATCCGGCAGGTGCGGCGGGGGGTGTTCAGCGACCGCGAAGAGGACGAGATCCGGGCGTATCCGAACGGCCGTCTGGCCGGTCCGGTTTTGGGATTCACGGACATTGAAGGCCGGGGGCTGGAGGGGCTGGAGGGATTTCTGAACTCCTCGCTGGAGGGTGTGGACGGCTACATCAAGACCGGTCGGACGGAGCGTGGGCGGGAGGTGCGGCGGGCCCGGGAGATTCAGATACCGCCGGAACACGGGCGGGACGTGTACCTGACGCTGGATGCGAGGCTGCAGTTGATTGCGGAGCAGGAACTGGCCGCGACGGTCCGGCGGTTTCAGGCGTCCGGTGGCTGCGTGGTGGCGGTGGATCCGCGGACGGGGCGAATCCTGGCGATGGCGAATCATCCGGGCTACGACCCCAACCGGCCGCCGCTGGGGCCTGGGGATGAGGTGCGGCGGCGAAACTGGGCGGTGTCGCACACGTTCGAACCGGGATCGACCTTCAAGCTGGTGGCGGCGACGGCGGCCATGAACGAGGGGCTGTTCGATCTGCACGACACGATCTTCTGCGGGGACCAGGGGCGGTGGCAGCAGCAGTTTGGCCGGGAGCGGGTGCAGTTGAAGGACGACCATCCGATGAAGGACCGGTTCGTTCCGCTGGAGCGGGTGATTGCCAAGTCGTCGAACATCGGGACGTTTCAGCTCGCCCTGGGTCTGGGGAAGCAGCGGTACGGGGACTATCTGTACCGGTTCGGTTTCCATCAGAAGTCGGGCATCCGGCTGCCGCTGGAGGAGGCCGGGCTGCTGCGTCCGGTTTCCCGCTGGTCGATGACCGATTTCTCGCGGATTTCGATGGGGTACACCGTGGCCATCACCCCACTGCAACTGGCCATGGCGATGAGCGCGCTGGCCAACGACGGGAGGCTCATGCGGCCGCAGATCATTGACCGGATCGTGGCTCCGGACGGCACGGTGCTGGTCCAGCCGGAGGCCGAGGTGGTTCGCGAGGTGTGCCGACCCGAGACGGCGGCGAAGGTGCGGCAGGCGTTGCGGGAGGTGGTGGAGGACGGCACGGGCTCGCTGGTGAAGATGGGGCGGTATTCGGTGGCGGGGAAGACGGGGACGGCGCGCATCGCGCCATACCGGGCGGCGCGATACCATTCGAGTTTCGTGGGATTCTTTCCGACGGAGCGGGCGGAGTTGTGCATTGTCGTGCTGGTGGAGGATCCCAATCCGCGGATTGGGTATTATGGCGGGAGAGTGGCCGGCCCCGCCTTTCGGAACATTGCGGAGCGGGCGGCGGACTACCTTGGGATTGTGCCCGATCTTCCGTCGCCGGACTCGATGGAGGAAGCGGCACGGGTATTGACCTCGGCCCGGAGCCGACCCTGACGCCTGCCATGGAGATGCGCCCCATCGTCTTTCTTGCCGAGGCCTGCCGCGGGGAACTGCGGTCGGTGCGGCCGGACGAGCGGGTTCGTCGGGTGGTGACGGATTCGCGGGCGGTGCAGGCCGGGGATTTGTTTGTGGCGCTGCGGGGGGATCGGTTCGACGGGCACGCGTTTGCGGGTGAGGCCTTGCGGCGGGGGGCGGTGGCGGTGGTGGTGGCGCGGGACCGGGCGGAGGAATGGGCGGGACGGCCTGTGCTGGTGGTGGGGGACACGCGCACGGCCTACGGGGCGATGGCGGCGGCCTACCGGGCGGGATTTGTGTTGCCGGTGGTGGCGGTGGCGGGGTCGAACGGCAAGACGACGACGAAGGATCTGATCGGTTCGGTGCTGGGCGGGTGTTTCGAGACCCTGCGGAGTCCGGAGAGCTTCAACAACGACGTGGGGGTGCCGGCCACGCTGCTGGGGCTGGAGGATCGGCATGTGGCGGCGGTGATCGAGGTGGGGACGAACCATCCCGGGGAACTGGCGCCGCTGCTGCGGATGGCGCAGCCGAAGGTCGGGGTGCTCACCCAGGTGGGCGAGGAGCACCTCGAGTATTTCGGCAGTCTGGCGGGGGTGATTGAAGAGGAGGGCTGGATCGCGGAGTTGTTGCCGCCCGACGGCACGTTGATTTTGCCGGGGGCGGTGGCCGGTGCGGAAGCGATCCTCGGACGGGGGCGGGCGCGGGTGGTGAGGGTTGGGTTCGAGGCTTCGCACGACTGGCGGATTCTCGAGACGGAGGCCGACGCGGACGGGACGACCTTTTCGGTGCGGGCGCCGAAGCACGGACTGAGCGGGGAGTACCGGGTGAACCTGCTGGGCGGGCACCAGGTGACGCATGCGGTGCTGGCGGCGGCGGTCGGGGCGGAGTTTGGGTTGGGGCGGGAGGAGATCCGCCGGGGATTGGCGGCCTGCCGCCCGGCGCGATGGCGGATGCACCGGTGGCAATGGGACGGGGTGGAAGTGATCGACGACTGCTACAACGCGAATCTGGATTCCACGCTGGCGGCCCTGGAGACGGTGCGCTCGTTTCCGTGTGCGGGCCGCCGTGTGGTCGTCCTGGGTGGTATGGCCGAGTTGGGCGGCCATACCGCCCGGGCTCATGGGGTGGCCGGCCGTCGGGCGGCGGAACTGGGGATCGACCGGTTGATCACCGTGGGGCCGGTGGCGGCGATGTCGGCGCGGGCGGCGGCGGCGGCGGGCCTGGCGCAGGCGATCGAGGTGGCGGACATCGGGGAGGCGGCGGAGCATCTGCGGGCGGTGTTGCGACCGGGGGATTGTCTGTTGATCAAGGGTTCGCGCTCGGCGCATCTGGAACGGTTGGGCGATCTCCTGCGGGAGCGGTTGCCCCTGCAACATGCCGCGTGAACGATGCTCTACTATCTCAGTGTCTGGGTGCGCCGCTGGGCGGAAGGCACCGAATGGGCCGATTGGGTGGGGCCCCTGCGGGTCTTCGACTATGTGACCTTTCGGAGCGCGGGGGCGGCGCTGACGGCGCTGCTGTTGTCGCTGACGCTGGGGCCGCGTTTCTTTCGGGAACTGGTTCGATGGCGGTTCGGCCAGCAGTACGCGGATCCGGGTGCGCAGGCGGGATTGACGACGGAAGCGGCCCGGAAGATCGGGGTGCCGACCATGGGGGGCCTGCTGATTGTGCTCACGCTGGACATTTCGGCGGTGCTATGGGGGCGCTGGAACACGCTGCTGCAACTGACGCTCCTCTCGGTGGTGGTGCTGGCGGGGCTGGGGTTTTACGACGACTACGCCAAGATCAGCCGTCAACGGCGGGAGGCGGGGGCGACGGAACGGGTGAAGCTGGCGGTGCAGTTTGGGCTGGCAGCCTTCATCGGGGGCTATCTCTGGTGGAATCTCGACACCCGGCCGCTGGTGACGGACATCATGGTGCCCTTTTTCAAGGAACCGGTGCTCAGCGGGGCGGCGGCGGTGGGGATCCTGATCACCGTCCTGGCGATCGTGGGGAGTTCGAACGCGGTGAATCTGACCGACGGGCTGGACGGACTGGCCATCGGGTGCACGGTGATCGCGTCGTCGGTGTTGATGGTATTTGCCTACCTGGTGAGCAACCGGAATTTCGCGACGCAGTTGCTGCTGCCGTATGTGGACGGGGCGGGCGAGCTGGTGGTGTTCACGGCGGCGCTGGTGGGGGCAGGTCTCGGGTTTCTATGGTTCAACTGCCATCCCGCGCAGGTGTTCATGGGGGACACGGGGGCGCTGGCGCTGGGGGGGGCGTTGGGGATTGTGGCGGTATTGATACACCAACCGTTCATCCTGTTGATCGCGGGCGGGGTGTTTGTGGCGGAGGGGATGTCGGTGGCCCTCCAGCGGGGGTGGTTCAAGTACACGCGGTTGCGGACCGGCACCGGGCGGCGGGTGTTTCTCATGGCGCCGCTTCACTACCATTTCATGAAGCGGGGATGGCACGAATCGAAGGTGACCATCCGGTTCTACATCCTGTCGATTCTCTGCGCCCTGGTGGCGCTGAGCACCATCAAGCTCCGGTGAGGGCACGCGCATGAAGATGCTACCCGGAAGCCGGGCACTGGTGGTGGGTCGGGACTCCGGCGCGGACGCGGCGGCGGCGCTGCTGGAGCGGCGCGGGGTGGTGGTGCGCCGGGCGGATGGCGGCGAGACGTCTGCGGGAGGGGAAGCTGCGGGAGGGGAAGGACCGGAGTTGGTGGTGTTGGGCACCGCGACCGTTGGCCTGCCCCCTTTGGCGCGGTTTTGGAAGGAGCGGGGAGTGCCGGTGATCGGGGAGAGGGAACTGGCGTTCCGGGAGAGCTATTGCCTGCATGTGGCGGTGGCCGGGGCCGGGGGCAAGAGCACCACGGTGAACCTGATCGCGCGACTCCTCCAGGATGCCGGCCGTCGTGTGGCGGTGGCGGGAGGGGCTGAGGCTCCGGCGTCCGCCCTGGCGGAAGGGACGCGGGATCTCGATTTGATGGTGCACCGGGTGGAGGCCTGCGAATTCGAGCATCTGGACTATTTCCGGCCGGTGGTGGCGGTGTTGCTGAATGCGCCGGCGGAGTATCCGGAGGCGGGCGAAGGTCGGGATGCGGCATTGCGGCGGGTTTCCCGGCTGTTCGCCCGGCAGCAGCCGTTTGACTGGGCGGTGATCCAGACCGAAGCGCTGGCGCAGTTGAAGGCATTGGGGATCGAGCTGCCGGGCAAGGTCATCACGTTCAGTGCCGCGAGCCGGCAGGCGGACCTTGGGGTCGAGCGCGGCCTGCTGGTGAGCCGGTGGGAGGGTTGGGCGGGTCGGTTGTGGGACATGGGGCGGGGTCAACTGCAGGGACCCCACCTGGCCGAGGACGCCCTGGCGGCCCTGGCGGTCGGGCGCGTCCTGCGCCTGACGCTCGACGAGATGACGCATGCGCTGGACGGGTATCGTCCGGCGGCGGGCTGCTGTGAGATTCTGGGGAGTGCCGACGGGGTGCGGTGGGTGGATGACGGGAGGTCGGCGCATCTGGATGCGCTGGCCAAGGCGCTGTTGACGCTGGCACCGGCGCCTCCGGAGACGCCGAACATCTGGTTGATCGCCGGGGGTGCCCTGGCGGGGCGGCAGTTTTACGATTTGGGTCCCCTGTTATCGCCCCGGGTGAAGCAGGCGTTGGTGTACGGCGAGGCGGCCCAGGCGATGCGGGCGGCGTGGAGTCTATTTACGCCTTGCAGCCCGGTGCCCTCATTGTTAGATGCGGCGAACCGGGTGCTCGAGCAGGCCACCCGGGGCGACACCATCCTGTTTTCCCCCGCCTGTCCTCGTCCGGAGGGACCGGAGTATCCGTCCTCCGAGAGAGGGGCGTTCCGCCGAGTGGCCGATCGCCATTTGGGACGGTCGAAGGGAGGACCCGACCAGTGAAAGCCACTGAAACCACGAGCGTGCATCCCGAACTTCTTGCCACCGAGCCCGGATCCAACCCTGATCATCGCACCCCGAACATGAGCACCCCGAACCCACTGGTTCCCCAGGACGCCCTGGAAGGCGCCTCCGCGCCCAAGTCGCGGATCCGCTTCACCATTCTCACCATCCTGATCCTGCACGTCGTCTTCATTGGCGGGCTGTTGCTGCAAGGCTGCAACAACAACACCGGGTCGGGTGCGGGCGATTCTCCGACGAACCGGGTGACCACCCTGCCGCCGCTGCATGACACCAACTATTTCTCGAGTTTCCCCGGCGACACCCTGGGGGCCGGCAGCCCGCCTCCGCCGATCGACCCGGAACCGTACCGCCCGCCGTCGTACAGCCAGGTGCCTCCCGCGATTCCTCCTGCCGTCGAAGTGCCGCCTTCGATCCCGTCCTACTCGGAGCCGCCGCCGCTGCGGATCCCGCCGCCGTCGATCCTTCCGCCTCCGACCATCCCGGCCACCGAGCATGTGATCCAGAGGGGTGACACCATCGGAGCGCTGGCGAGGAAGTACGGCGTTTCGGAGAAGGCGATCATGGATGCGAATCCCGGGGTGCAGCCGCGGGCTCTGAAGATCGACGACCGTCTGAAGATTCCGCCGGCGGCGCCGCCCAGCGCCCCTCGCGCGTCCGCGCCCGCTGCGCCCCCGGTGCCGCCCGGGGGGTCGGAGTACGTGGTGAGGTCGGGGGACACGCTGTCCCGTATCGCCTCGAAGCACGGGGTGACCGTGAACGCCCTCCGGACTGCGAACAACATCCGGGGGGACCGGATCCTTCCCAACCAGCGGCTGATCATCCCGCCCAAGGCCCCGACGACATCGGGGACCTCGGGGGGCGGGAGGTCTTACTAGTCGCCTTGGGTCTTCGGATCCCTCGTTTCGCCTGATCATGCGCCTGGCCATCGGAACCGTGACGGTTGTCGTGGGACTGCTGGTGATCCTGGGGCTCACCATGCTTCACAGCATCGGGATGCATCATCCCAAGGGGCTTCATTTCTTTTACCAGCAAGGCTGGTGGCTGCTGATCGGTCTGGGGGTGTGCGCCGTGGCGGCGGCGGTGGATTACCGGCGGACGCGGCTGCTCTCGTACGGGCTGCTGGGCGTGGTGGCGGTATTGCTGGTGTTGGCGCGCACGCCCGGGGTGGGGGAGCCGATCAAGGGCGCCTGGCGCTGGTTGCAGGTGGGTCCGGTGACGGTGCAGCCGTCGGAACTGGCCAAGGTGGCGTTGATCCTGGCCATCGCCTCGTATGCCCACTCGTGCCGCCGGCGCATGGCGGAACTGCAGTATGGCCTGCTGGTGCCGGGTGTGGTCATCAGTCTGATCCTGGGCCTGGTGCTGTTGGGCAAGGATCTGGGGACGACGGCGCTGCTGGCGGGGTTGGCGACGGCGATGTTGTTTGCGGCGGGGACGCGGCTCCGGCATCTGGTGCCGGCCGGGATCATCGTGGTGGTGCTGCTGGGGGCCTACCTGGTGACGGACCCGGTTCGGTGGCGGCGATTCGAGGCGCATTTTCACCCGGAACGCTTTGCCGAGACGCTGGCCCATCAGTCCGAGCAATCGAAGGTGGCGATCGGGTCGGGGGGGACGGTGGGGCGCGGACTGGGGAATGGGATTCACAAGGCGGGGTTTGTGCCTGAGCAGCCGACGGACTTCATCTTCTCGGTGATCGGGGAGGAGCTGGGGTTGCGGGTGACGCTGCCGATCCTGGCGGCCTATCTGGCGTTTTCCCTGGCGGCGCTGAGCATTGCCCGGCGGGCGCCGGACTTTTACGGGTCGATGATTGCGTACGGGATCGCGGTGTTGGTGGGGATGCAGGCGGCGTTCAACATTGCGGTGACCACCGGCTCGATTCCCAACAAGGGCCTGGCGCTTCCCTTTGTCAGCTATGGCGGTTCGTGTCTGGTCACGATGCTGGCCCTGGTGGGTCTTCTCATCAACGTGGCCCTGAGGGCCGCCCGCGAGGAGGGGGCCGAGTTCCTGCCTCAATCGGAGGACCGCGAGGCGTCCGCCCTGCAAAACGCGTGAACAGGAACGGACCAGCGCCATGCCGGATCGCGATCGCCTGCGGTGGAACCGGCGGGCACTTGTACCCGGGTCTGGCGGTCGGGGAACGGCTGCTGGAGCGGGGGGCCGAGGTGACGCTGCTGGTGGCGGACAAGGCGGTGGACCGGCGGGCGGTCGAGTATGACCGGCGGTTCCGGGTGGTGACGCTGCCGGGGGTGGGTTTCTCCCTGCGCGGTGTGCTGACCTTCGCGCTGCGGTTCCGCGGTTCTTACCGCCGTGCCCGGGCGGAGTTCCGGCAGACGCCGCCGCGGGCGGTGCTGTCGATGGGGAGTTTCACCGGGGCGCCTCCGGCGCTGGCCGGGCAGCGGTTGGGCATCCGTGTCGCGTTGCATGAGGCGAATGCCATTCCGGGACGCGCGAACCGCTGGGTGTCCCGCTGGGCCCACCGACGGTATGTCTTCTTTCCGGAAGCCCTGGAACGTCTGCCGGGTCCGGGCGAGGCCCGGGTGGTGGGCATGCCGGTTCGCGAGGCATTTCGGAATCCGGACCTGGATCCTGGCGCCTGCCGGTCGGCCTTGGGCCTGCTGGCGGATGCGCCGGTATTGCTGGTGATGGGCGGGAGCCAGGGGGCGTCGGGGATCAACCGCCGGGTGGTGGCGGCGCTGCCGCGGGTTCTCTCGCGGTTGCCCGATCTCCAGGTCCTGCACCTCACCGGGGCGCGGGATGAGGCGACGGTTCGCGAGGCCTGCCGGACGATGGGTGCGCGGGCGGTGGTGCGGGCCTTTCTCACCGAGATGGACCTGGCATTGGGCGCGGCGGATCTGGCGGTGTCCCGGGCCGGGGCGTCGTCGCTGGCGGAGTTTGCCGCGTTGCGGGTGCCGGCCATTCTGCTGCCGTATCCGCATGCCGCCGACGATCACCAGCGGGCCAACGCGCGGGCGGTGGCGCGCAGCGGCGGGGCGGTCTGGCTCGACGAATCGGCGGCGACTCCGGACCGGCTGGGGGCCGAGATTGTCCGGTGGTTCGAGGATGCCCGGGGACGCGCCGGCCTGCGGGATGGCGTGGCGGCGTGGCACCGTCCGGATGCCGACCTGCACCTGGCCAACGACCTGTACGAGTGGGCGTGCGAATCGGATTCCGGCCGGGGCGCTCCCGAGCTTCCGGCGACGGTACTGGATCGACATCCGACCCCTGCATGACGACTTCCGCTCCGATCCCAATTCCAGACTGCGGGGTGGCTGTTCGATCGGCGACGGAAGCGCTGGCGGCCCGGCTGAGGGCCGGATTGACGGCGGCGGCCGGGATGTGGACGGACGAACCGCTGGCCCGGCGGACCACCATGCGGGTGGGCGGGGTGGCCGACGTGCTGGTGGAACCGGGGGGTGAGGCGGATCTGGCGTATGCGGTGGGCGAGGCGGACCGACTGGGGGTTCCGTGGCGCGTGATCGGGCGTGGATCGAATCTGCTGGTTCGCGACGGCGGGGTGCGGGGGTTGGTGCTGAATCTGTGCCGGCCGGCCTTTGCGGAGATCCGTGTCGAGGAACGCCGCTTGGTGGCGGGGGCGGGAGTGCGCCTCAAGGATCTGGCCGGTGCGGCCCAGCGGGCCGGGTTGGCGGGGCTGGAGTTTCTGGGAGGCATCCCGGGGAGCGTGGGTGGGGCGTTGCGGATGAATGCCGGAGCGTGGGAGTCGGACACCTTCCGATGCGTCGAGTCGATCCGGGTTCTCCATCGGGAGGGGCGGTTTGAAGACCGGCCGGCCTCGGAGGTTCCCGCGGCCTACCGCCGGTGCGACCTGTTTCGGGAGTGCATTGCTGTCGGGGCTGTTTTTCGGGGGGAACCGTCATCGCCGGAGGCGGTGGCGGGGCGGATGCGGGAGTTGAACGAGCGGCGGTGGGCCAGCCAGCCACCGCAATCGAGTGCGGGATGCATCTTCAAGAACCCGGCGGGGATCCCGGCCGGCCGGTTGATCGATGAACTGGGCCTCAAGGGGACACGGATTGGCGGGGCGTCGGTCTCGACCGTGCACGGGAACTTCATCATCAACGAAGGCGGCGCCACGGCGGCGGATGTGCTGGCGCTGATCGACCGGATTCGTTGCCGGGCGCGGGAGGAACGGGGCATCGAACTGCAGACGGAGGTGGAGATTCTGGGCGAATGAGCGAGCCGCGAAACATCTGTGTCTTGCTGGGAGGACCCTCTTCGGAACGCGAGGTGTCGCTTCGGTCGGGGGCGGCGGTGGCCGGAGCGCTGCGGTCGGCGGGGTTCACGGTGACCGAGGTGGATCCGGTGGGCGACTGGCGGATTCCGGCGGGGACGGAGGTGGTGTTCCTGGCCCTGCACGGGACCTGGGGGGAGGACGGCACGGTCCAGGCGGTCCTGGATGCGCAGGGCATGGCCTACACGGGGTGCGGGGCGGACGCCAGCCGGGTGGCGTTCGACAAGGTCCTGACCAAGCGGCGGCTCCAGGAGGCGGGCGTGCCCACCGCGCCGTTTTTGACCGTCACCGACTCCCGTGCGCCGTGGCCGGCGGGGTGGCGTCCCCCGGTGGTCCTCAAGCCGGTGCGGCAGGGATCGAGTGTCGGGCTGAGGTTTGTGGATCGGGAGAACGAGTGGCCGGCGGCGCTGGCCGCGTGCCTGGAGCACGACACCGAGGCTCTGGTGGAAGAGCGGATTGGCGGTCGCGAGATCACCGTGGGGATACTCGGGGACCGGGCCCTGCCGGTGGTGGAGATCCGGCCGAACGAGGGGGTTTACGATTACCGGAACAAGTACACGCCGGGCGCGACCGGGTACTTGTGTCCGGCGCCGTTCGATGACGGGACGACCCAGCGCCTCCAGGAGGCGGCGCTGGGTGCCTTCCGGGCGGTGGGGGGACGGGACTACGGCCGGATCGACGCCATGGTGCGGCCTGGCGGGGAGCCGGTCGTTCTGGAGGTGAACACGCTGCCGGGCATGACGGAGACGAGTCTGCTGCCCAAGGCGGCGGCGGCGGCGGGGATAGGTTTCGCGGACCTTTGCCGGAGGATGGTGGAGTTCGCGTGGCGACGTCGTGAGGAAGGGGGGGCGCGTGTGGTTTAAGCGCAAAGGCAGGAACCGCCGGGTCGGGCGGGAGGCGGTCCTTGAAGTGAAGATGCGGTCCCGGGACGCCCGTCGCGGGCGGATGCGGGCATTGACCACCGCCGTGAGCGTGGTGGCCGGGACGGCAACTGGCGGGGTGTTGCTGTGGCAGGGGTATCAGTGGGCTCTGGACCGGTTCGTTTACAGCAACGAGGCGTATGCCATCCGGCGCCTGGAACTGCGCCATGAAGGACGGTTGCGACCGGATCAGATCCGGCAATGGGCCAACGTCCATCCGGGGCAGAACCTGCTGGCGCTCGATCTTGACCGCGTGCGGTACGACCTCGAGTTGAACCCGTGGATTGCCTGGGCGGATGTCGAGGCCCATCGGCCGGACGGCATCCGCCTGACGGTCTGGGAACGGGAGCCGGTGGCGCAGGTGGTGGTGTGGCGGTTCAGCGTCGGGGATGGCCGGGCGTGGCCGGAGACCAACTACCTCGACGCCGCGGGATTCGTCCTGCCGCCGCTGAGGCGCGAGTGGGTCAAGCCGGGGGAGTCGATCGACTTCAGTTTTCTGCCGCAACTGGTGGGGTTGGACGGGTACCCGGTGATTCCGGGCCAGGTTCTGCGGCACCGGATGGCGCATGCCGCGCTGGAATTGATCCGCGCCTACGAATGGTCCTCCCTGTATCCCCTGGTGGACCTTGATCGCGTGGATGTCAGCGGATCGCACCTGCTGACGGGGATGTTGCGCCAGGGCACGGAAGTGACCTTCGCCACGTTCGATTTCGAGCGCCAGATGAGGCACTGGCGCAGCATTCACGACTACGGAGAGCGTCATGGCCTGGTCGCTGCGTCGCTCGATCTGTCGATCACCAACAACCTGCCCGTGCGGTGGCGCACGAACGCGGTTTCTCCCGAATCGCCCCCACCCCGCCCGGCCAAACCCAAGAGGTCCCCGCCCCGCCATGTTTGACTTCCGCTTCCTCGAACGGCGCCCGCTCATCGTCGGGCTCGAAATCGGCACGGCCAAGGTCTGCGCCATCGTTGGCGAGATCAATTCCGAGGGCGTCCTGAACGTCATCGGCATCGGCCAGAGCCCGTCCCGCGGTGTGCGAAAGGCCGAGATCGTCGAGCCGCACCTGGCGGAGGAGGATGTGCGCCAGGCGCTCGCCGAGGCCGAGCATTCCGCCGACGTCGAGATCCGCTCGGTGTATCTCGGCGTCTCGGGCGGTCACGTCATCGGGTTCAACAATCGCGGCGTCCAGCCGATCGTGTCCCGGGATCGCGAGATTGCGGAGGACGATGTCAACGACGTCATCCGCAACGCCAAGGCCATCAACATCCCGTCCGAGCACTACGTGGTGCATGCCATCCGGCAGCATTTCAGCGTGGACGACCAGGACGAGATCCGGGATCCGACGGGGATGATCGGGGGGCGTCTGGAGGTGGAGATGCATGTGGTTCACGGGCGGACGAACCGGTTTCAGAACGCGATCCGGATGGTGAAGGGGATGCATCTCGACGTGGAGGACATCGTGTTCACGGGGCTGGCGAGTTCGCTGGCGGTGCTGACGGCGGAGCAGAAGGAACTCGGTTCCCTGGTGATCGACCTTGGGGCGGGCGCCACCGAGTACGTCGTGTATTCGCGCGGGGTGGTGAAGCACACGGGAGTGCTGGCGGTGGGCGGGGATCACGTCGCCCAGGACATTGCGCTGGGGCTGAAGGTGGCCCAGGGACGGGCCGAGAAACTGAAGCTCGACCACGGCGACGCGCTGTTTGACGAGACGGCGCGGGGCCTGACGTTCACGCCGCACAATGAACTCGGGCTGCCCGAACGCCCGCTCAACATCGAGAACCTCCGCTGCATCATGTCCCTCCGGTTGCAGGAGACCTTCGAGATCATCCGGGAGGAGGTCGAGCAGGCCGGCTGGATGAACCATCTGCGGTCCGGGGTGTATCTCTGCGGCGGGGGCGCCCGGATTCCGCGGATTGTCGAAATGGCCGAGAGGGTGTTCGAGCTGCCGGCGTTTCCCGGCAGCGCGCGCGGCATCAGCGGGCTGGCTTCCGCCCTCGACCAGCCCGAGTTCGCCACCGCCATCGGTCTGCTGAAGTTCGGAGCCGGACAGGTGCGGCGCAAAGGCGAGCGCAGCCGCCTGCGACGGCTCGCCCAGTGGTCGCCCACCCGGTTCATGTCCAACCTCGTCTAGAACCCCAACCCGTCCCGGTCCCATGAATCCCGGCCCCCGCCCGATCCCGTCCACGTCCGCCACTCCCTTCGCCTCGGCCCGGGTGGTCGCCATCGGTCGGGCCGGGGCCGAAATGGCGGCCGCGCTTCAGGCCGCGGGCGATCCCGGGTTCTCGTTCGCGGCGCTGGATGGCGATGCCGTCGCGGTGGAGCAGCTCCCGTGGGAGGACAAGGTCTTTGTCGGGGCGCGGTTGACGCGGGGCTTCGGGGCGGGCGGCGATCCGGATCTGGCGCGGGCGGCGGCCGACGATGAGGTGCCGGCCCTGCGGGCGTTGTGCGACGGGCACGGGCTGGTCTTTCTCCTCGCCGGGCTGGGTGGGGGAAGCGGTACCGGGATTGCGCCGGTGGTGGCACGGGTGGCTCGCGAGACGGGCGCCTCGGTGTTCGCCTTCGTCTCGCTTCCCTTCGCCTGCGAGGGTTCCCGCCGCCAGCAGCAGGCGCTGGCCGGGCTGTACCGGTTGAAGACCGTCGCGGATGGCGTGTTGTGTCTGCCCGCCGAGAAGCTGCTGGCGTTGTCGGACGATCGCACCACGCTGCTCGGGGCCTTCGAGGCCAGTCGCGAGCACATCCGGGACGCCGTGCTCTGCGTCTGGAACCTGCTGACCCGTCCGGGGCTGCTCAATGTGTCCTATGCCGACCTGTGTTCGGTTCTGCGCGGACCCAACCTCGAGAGCGCCTTCGCCCGGGTGACGGCCGGGGGGCCGGAACGTGCGGAGCGCGCCCTCGAAGGATTGATGGCCCATCCGCTTCTGGCCCGTGGGGAGACCCTCCGCCGGGCGGAATCGCTCCTGGTCAGCTTCGATGCCGGTGCGGACCTCGGGATGGCGGAGATCCGGCGCATCATGGATGAACTCAACCGGCAGGCCGAAGGCGCGAGGGTGGTCGTGGGGGCCTCCCTGACCGAGACCGAATCAGACCGGCTCACCTTGTCGGTCCTTGCCTCGACGCGGCAGTTGGTGATCCACGAGACGGCCGAGGATCCCATCCGCACGGTGTCCCTGCCGGCCGCCATTGGTGCGCCGCGGGAGGGGGAGGGTTCCGGTCCGATGCGCCACCTGGTGCCGCCGGCGCCGGAATTGACACCGGACCTGGCGCGGCAGGTCATGGCGCAAGGGGGCGGGGCCGGACGGGGTCGCCGCAAGAAGCCGCAACAGGTCCAGCTTCCGTTCGAGGTGATCACCAAGGGGCGGTTCGAGAAGTGCGAACCGACGGTTCGCCGCGGCAATAACCTTGACCAGCCCACCTACCTGCGGCGGGGTGTGCCCTTGAATTGAGTGCTCGCGTCATGCAGGGCTGCGTCCGTCCCCTCACCGATGCCTGCCGCTCCGCATGGCGGGGAGGTTGGGCGGCTGCAGTCATCCTGGCGATGATGGGCTGGATCGGGGGCCACGTGTGCGGGGCCGAACCGGGGACGGAGAATGGCATGGCTCTGCCCTGGCCGGATCGACCTCTCACGCTGTTGGACTGCCTCAATCTGGCGGAGGCGGGAAACGGGACCGTGGCGGCGGCGAGGAAGGAGCTCGAGGCTGCCGAGGGGATTGTCATTCAGACGCGGGCGGTGATCTTTCCCACCGTGCGGCTCGGCGGGGAGTTCTCGGCCGTGGACGAGTCGGCATTGGAGGTGGCCGAGACCCCGTTCGGGCGCTTCAATTTCGGGCAGACCGAGACCTGGGAGGTCGGGGTGCGGCTGGTGCAGTCGATCTACGAGGGGGGGCGCCTGGCGGCCGCCGTGCGTTCGGCCCGGCACACGCGCGAGGCCGCCATCCAGAGGTTTCAGACCGTCGTCCTCGACACCCTCCTCGAAGTGCGGGTGGCCTACTACGACGCGCTGCTGGCCCAGGAACAGATCGTTGTCCAGGAGGCCTCGGTGACCCTTCTCGAACGGGAGTTGCTGGACAACCAGCGCCGCTTCGATGCCGGAAGCGTGCCCCGTTTCAATGTACTGCGCGCGGAGGTGGAACTGGCCAGCGCCCGGCCCCGGCTGATTCGCGCCCGCAACGCCTGGCGCAATGCCCGGACCCATCTGGCCCATCTGCTCGGCCACCGGGTGCCCGATGACATCACCGGAGACGTGCCGCTGCGGCTCGCCGACCGCCTCGAGGCGCCGCCGTTCGAGGTGGACCTGGGTCAGGCCCTGGCCCTGGCGCAATCGCGTCGGACTGAACTCAAGGCCTTGCGCGCGACGGAGGAACTCCGGCGGCAGGGCGTGGTGGTGGCGCGCTCGGGACATCGGCCAAGCCTGCAGGCCTTCGCCGGCTATGGAGTGCGACGCTCGCAGTTTGGCGAGCGGCTGGATTCGGAACGGCACGGATGGAACGTCGGCGTGCAGGCCCAGTGGAACCTTTTCGATGGCCGTCTGACGCGGGGGCGCGTCATCGAAGCTGCCGCCCGCCTGGACCAGGCCGGGATCGACCTGGAGAACGCCGACCGGCAGATCTCGGTCGAAGTGCGCACCGCCCACGCGAATTTCAGCGAGGCCGGGGAGGTGCTCGCGTCGCAGGAGCGGGTCGTCGAGCAGGCCACCGAGGCACTCCGCCTGGCCACCGCCCGCGCCGAGGCCGGCAGCGGCACCCAGCTTGATGTCCTCAGCGCCCAGACCGCACTCACCGAGGCCCGAACGACGCAGAACCTCGGCCGCCGCGATTATCTGGTTGCCTGGGCCCGGCTGCTCCGGGCGGCCGGTCTTGACCACGAGCTGGAGCGGCGCGATCTGCGGTGATCGGAGGGCTGGCTCGCTGAGGCGGATGTGCAGCATCCGGCGGGCCGGGCTCCATGGGTCCACAGGCGTTATTCCGGAGGTCCAAACTGCTTTGGCGTGCCGGCGCTTGGGATTGGGAATTGGAGCAGGAATGTGGGGCATGGTTGCGGCCGGCTGAAGCCGGGACACCCCGCGGGAGAGACGCGCGCCCCAAAACCGGGTCCGCAGGCTCCTTCGCCCCCGGGAACACCCCGTTCGTGATGGACTGATCTGCACCTGCACCGCGGGATCTGGTCCGGCCGCAGTTGCCCCCGCCGCGCTCGTCCTGCCCGGATCGCGTCCGGATCCTCCCCGACTCGCCGGTTCACCTCCGCCGCCCAAGAGCAAAATAAGTCAGGCAGAATCTTGCTGACGATAAACAAGAATAAGTCAGGCAAGATTTTTCGGCGACGCCTCCCCCCGCGATCGACAAGCAATCCCTGCCGGCCGCTGGGGATGAATTTGTCCGCAATTGTCAACGGTAATGAGCCAGGCCCATTAAGTCAACAGTACAAAGTCAGTCCCATTATACTGAAACCCGTGCTGGTTTGGTCGAACGCGTCCCCTCAGCCTTGGGCGCGCGCCGAGCCGTGAATGTCGAACTGATCAACACCGGGTCCGAGCTGATGCTCGGCCGTGTCCTCAACAGCCATCAACGCTGGCTTTGCCGGCGCCTTGCCGACATCGGTCGCCCGGTCACGCGCCAGGTGGCCGTTGCCGACACCGCCGTGGCCATTGGCGATGCCGTGTCGGAAGGATTGAGGCGGGCGGAACTGGTGATCACCACGGGGGGCTTGGGTCCGACGGCGGATGACGTGACCCGCGAGCGGGTGGCCGGGTTGCTGGGGCGGCGGTTGGTGGAGAACGCGGACGCGAGGGCGGGCATCCTGGCGTTCTTCGCCGCGCGGGGACGGGCGGTGCCGGATCGGGTGCTGGTGCAGGCGTTGGTTCCCGAAGGGGCGACGGTCCTGCCCAATGCCAACGGGACGGCTCCCGGACTGGCCATCGGGGTGGAGGAGGGACGGTTCGGTCCGCATGCCGCGTGGTTGATCATGCTGCCCGGGCCGCCGCGGGAACTGTACCCCATGTTCGACGGGCAGGTTCTTCCGCTGCTGCCACAGGTGCTGCCGCCGTCCGTGCCGTTTCATTGCGTGACGTTGCGGACCACCGGGTTGGGCGAGTCGTGGGTGGAAGAGCAGTTGGATCCCCATCTCGCATCCTGGAGGGAGCGGGGCCTCGAGATCGGCTACTGCGCGCGCACGGGCGAGGTGGATGTTCGGTTGGTGGCGCGAGGCGCGGAGGGTGCGGCCCTGGTGGGCGGCGCGGCTGTCATGGTGCGGGAGCAGCTGGGTCCCGCAGTTTACGGGACCGGCGACGAAGCGATCGAATCGGCGGTCATTGCCCTCGCGGCGAATCGCGGTGCCAGGCTGACCGTCGCCGAGTCCTGCACGGGCGGCCTGCTGGCCCATCGCCTGACCAACGTGCCCGGGGCGTCCGCGGTGTTTTGGGGCGGTTGGATCGCCTACGACAACCAGGCCAAGCAGGGATTGCTCGGGGTCGATGCGGCATTGTTGCGGGAACAGGGCGCGGTGAGCGAGGCGTGCGCGGCGGCCATGGCGGAAGGCGCCCTGGCCCGTGCCGGCGCCACGCATGCCGTGGCGATCACCGGCATTGCGGGGCCCTCGGGCGGTTCACCGGAAAAGCCTGTGGGAACCGTGTACATCGGCTTGGCTCAGGCGGGTCGGTGCACCGAAGTGCTGCAGCGGTTGCATCCGTACGACCGGGAGACGTTCAAGCAAGTGACCACCCAGCACGCCTTGGATGCGCTTCGCCGGCGCCTGTTGCCGTGAGCTGGAAAGGCCGGAAGCGGGGCGTCGGACTGGCGGAGGAGCGGGTGGCGAAGGGCAAAGGGGACTCCCACGGCACCGATTCCCGGCGGCGGGGAGCGAAAAAGGTTGCATTGAGGACCGGACAACGGCTTGGATGGCAGCGGATTACGTGGGGTGGTGAGAGAGCCCCTGCCGGGCACAAAAAAGTTTTGACAGGTTTGGGGGGGTCTGTAAGCGTCTCTCGCACACACGGAAACACGAGCAGCAACACAAATGAGAACCAAACTCATCCTCACGACAGCAGCCCTCGGCGTGGCGAGCTCCCTTGGGGCCTATGCCCAAGTGTACTCGGTCAACGCGGTTGGATACATCAACATCACCGTCCCGGCGAACGGCCTGGCGTTGATCGCGAACCAGTTGAACAACGGTGGCAACACCATCGCGGAAGTTCTTCCGTCGGTGGCGGACGGGACGACCATCTACCGTTACTCGCAGGCGGGCGGCTTCGCGCCGAACTCGTACTTCGACGGGGACGGATGGGATGCTCCCAGCGCCTCGGTGGCTCCTGGCTCTGCGTTCTTCGTTCAGAACCCGACGGCCAACCCGATCACGCTGACGTTCGTGGGTGAAGTTCCGCAGGGTACTCTGACCACGCCTTTGCTGGCCGGTTTGAATCTGGTGGCTTCGCAGGTTCCCCAGGCGGGTGGCTTGCAGGCGGTGCTGGGTTTCGTGCCTGCGGACGGCGACACGGTGTACACGTGGAATGGGACGGCCTATTCCGGCAACTCCTACTTTGCGGGTGACGGCTGGGATTTCGGTGATCCGAGCATCGCCGTGGGTCAAGGGTTCTGGGTGTCGAAATCGGCCGCCGGAAGCTGGACCCGCACGTTCAGTGTGAACTGAGGAATCAATCCCCTTTTCCTGAGAAACAGTCGGTCAAAGGAACCAAAACCAAAATCGACGGCTTACTCGAAGGAGAACTCCAAACAAATGAAAAACACTGCGATTATTGTGGCTACGCTGCTGGCGGGTGCCGCTGCTTATGGCCAGGGAACGGTGAACTTCGCCAACCGTTCGGTGGGCGTGTTCGAGGCGCCGGTGACCTACAACGGTGAGCGCATTGCCGGTACTGCAGCGTGGGCTCAGTACTATGCGGGTCCTGCCGGGGGTGCGTTGACGGCCATTGGTGCGCCGGTCAACTTCCGTAGCGGCGCGAATGCCGGCTTCACCTTGGCTGTGCCCGATACGGTGGTTGCGGGCGTGGCACCGGGTTCCCAAGCGGATGTCGTGCTTCGCGTCTGGCACGCCGATCTGGGCGTGACGAGTTGGGAAGCGGCTCAAGCCCTCGATCTGGGTGGTGTCGGTCAATCCGCGACAGTGACCGTGGCGACGGGCGGTGCGGGTACTCCTCCAAGCCTTCCGGCTGTTCTTACCGGAATGACAGGCTTTGAGGTTTCTCAAGTCATCCCCGAGCCTTCCATCGCCGCTCTTGGTCTTCTCGGCGCGGGCTTGCTGCTCGTTCGTCGCAAGAAGTAATGTGTTGCTGATGTGTCGAATCAAGGCCGCCCTTCCGGGCGGCCTTTTCGCTTTTACGGAGCGCGGACAGCCTTGTCCGCGGGGTGCGGCATGGAGTGGGGAGCAGTGCGAGGGGAGGCGGGGTGGGGGGAGTGGGGCTCGCTAATGGGAACGGGGGTGATCGCAGGAGTTCGGAGCGCGGACAGCCTTGTCCGCGGGGTGCGGGTTGGAGGTGGGAAGGGCGGACAGGGCTGTCCGCGCTCCCGCATGGAGTGGGGAGCATTGCGAGGGGAGGCGGGGTATGGGGAGTGGGGCTCGCTATTGCGAGTGGGGGTGATCGCAGGTGTTCGGAGCGCGGACAGCCTTGTCCGCGGGGTGCGGGTCGGAGGGGGGGGAGAGCGGAAGGGGGGACAGGTGGGATCCGGCTAGGATTGGCACCGGGGGATCTGGGGCAACTTGTGGGAGTCATGGCAGCCACGGTAGCGAGCGCTGCTCGTCGCCCACTCCTGCGCGGTGCATACCAGGCCGGATTTCACCCGGTTGTTCCCGATATAGCGCACGATCCGCCGAAAGTGGTCCTGATTGCGGATGGTGCGGTCGAAGTAGTCGGGCTGCCAGAATTGTGGGGCGGGGGCAGGAAGAGGGTATTCTGAGCCCCCACGTCCTCGTTCCGTCAGGACGGCCGGATGTACACGCTTCAACGTGAGCCCCCCAACCACCCCGACACGCTAAAGCGTGTACACCCAACGAAGGGCGGCCAACCCTGAGCCCCCACGTCCTCGCACCGCCAACGACGGTTGGGTGTACACGCTTCAGCGTGAGCTTCCCAAACGACCCCGACACGCTGAAGCGTGTACACCCAACGAAGGGCGGCCAACCCTGAGCCCCCACGTTCTCGCACCGCCAAGGATGGGTGTACACGCTTCAGCGTGAGCTTCCCAAACGACCCCGACACGCTAAAGCGTGTACACCCAACGAAGGGCGGCCAACCCTGAGCCCCCACGTCCTCGTTCCGTCAGGACGGCCGGATGTACACGCTTCAACGTGAGCCCCCCAGCCACCCCGACACGCTAAAGCGTGTACACCCAACGAAGGGCGGCCAACCCTGAGCCCCCACGTCCTCGTTCCGCCAGGACGGCTGGGTGTACACGCTTCAGCGTGAGCTTCCCAAACGACCCCGACACGCTAAAGCGTGTACACCCAACGAAGGGCGGCCAACCCTGAGCCCCCACGTCCTCGTTCCGCCAGGACGGCTGGATGTACACGCTTCAGCGTGAGCCCCCCAAGCACCCCGACACGCTGAAGCGTGGACACCCAACGAATGATGCCTCTCACGGAGGCACAAAGGCACGGAGAAGAAAGGGGAATGCCAAAGGGACCATCGTCGTGGACGGCGCTGTTGGGCTGTGCAGCGCTTCCGCGCGACACGATGACGATTGGCTTCCCATCTGGAGCCCCGCTTGCTAGGTCTTGGCCATGGAACCGCCATCCGCGTTTCCGTTTCATGTCGTGGTGACCTTCACCGCGATGGCGATCGCCATGGGGGTGGTGCCGCTGGTTCTGGCGTGGTGGTGGGCGCGGGTCTTTTCGCCAGCCAAGGGCGGGCCGGTGAAGACGGCCAATTACGAGTGCGGTCTGGAATCGGCGGGGAATCCGGGAAGCCACCAGAGCGTGGATTACTATCTCTACGCCATCGTTTTTCTGGTTTTCGACGTGGAGAGCGTCTTCCTGATCCCCTTTGCGGCGGCGTACAGCGGCTTGCCCCTGGGGGCGGTGGTGGCGATGGCGGTGTTTCTGCTTTTGCTGGCCGAAGGCTTGGTCTGGGCGTGGCTCAAGGGCATTCTGAGCTGGCATTGATCCCCGGACGTCGCACGTGAACATGGAGCCGCAACCTCAGCCTGTCCCCAACGATGCGCTCCGTGCGCAGGGGGTGATCGTCACGTCGCTGGAGGATCTCTACAACTGGGGTCGTCGGAACTCGGTGTGGCCGTTGCAGTTCGGATTGGCCTGTTGCGCCATTGAGATGATTGCCACGACGATGGCCCGCTTCGACATGGCGCGGTTTGGGTCGGAGGTGTTTCGTCCGTCGCCACGCCAGGCCGACCTGATGATTGTTTCGGGGACGGTGACCAAGAAGATGGTCCCGCAGATCGTGCGGCTCTACAACCAGATGGCGGAGCCGAAGTATGTGGTGGCCATGGGGGCGTGCGCGATTTCCGGCGGTCCATTCAAGCAGGGGTACAACGTGCTGAAAGGGATTGATCGGTACATTCCGGTGGATGTGCATATTCCCGGATGTCCGCCCCGACCGGAGGCGCTGTTGCACGCGTTGATGACCTTGCAGGAGAAGATCGGGTCGCAGCGGTTGACTGGCGAGGATCGGCCCCGCCATCTGCGGGCCGAGGCGCCCAGCGAATTTGCCATCCCGGTCCATGGGAAGCACGACATCGAACCCCCCTGCAATCCGGAGGTCTGGAGCGCGCCTTCGGGTGCGCCTGGAGCTGCTGCCGGCGGGGGGGGCACGACGGAGCCAGGTGCGGGAGGGGGACGATGATGGGGAATGCGGAGGCGATGGTGGCGGCGTTGCAGGAGGCGCTGCCTGGAATTCAGGTCGAGCCCATGCCGAATCCGGCGCCGTCGGCTCAGCACAGTTTGCGGGTGGCGCGAGACGATTGGCCGCGCCTGGCGCGGTTTCTGCGGGACGATCCGGGGTGGCGGCTGGACTACTGTTCGAATGTGACGGGGGTGGACTGGCTGGATCGGACGGTGAAGGTGAAGGTGCGGCACGGGGAAGGGGAGGACGCCAGGGAGGTGGAGGAAAGCCGCACGGAGCCGGGCTGTCTGGAGGTGGTGTATCACCTCTATTCGATGGCGGGGAAGCAGGGCCCGGTGGTGGTGCGGGTTCGGACGCCGGACCGGACGACGGACACCCGGCTGCCTTCGATGACCCCGGTTTGGCGGAGTTGCGAGCTGCAGGAGCGGGAGGTGTTCGATCTTTTCGGGGTCCAGTTCGAAGGGCATCCGGATTTGCGGCGGTTGCTGATGTGGGAGGGATTCGAAGATCATCCGATGCGGAAGGACTACGTTGAGCCGGACGACTACGAGTACGAGCCGACGGCGCATGACCAGGTGCGCGAACGGGCCCTGGCGCATCGCGCCGGAAAGGAGCGGCCGTGAGGGAATCGGCGCCGCTTTCGGAGGCCCTGACGTCGGGTGGAAGCGGTCTGCTGACGGTCCATGACGGCGGGGGGGAGGGGAGCGAATCGTGGATCGAGATTTCGATGGGGCCGCAGCATCCCTCGACGCACGGGGTGTTCCGGATGGATGTGGTGCTGGACGGGGAGACCGTGGTGAAGCTGAAGCCGGTCTTCGGGTATCTGCATCGGAACCACGAGAAGATCGCGGAATCGACCTCGTATCTGGGGTCGATGCCGTACACCGACCGGCTCGACTACTTCTGTTCGCTGACCAACAACTGGGCGTACGCGCTGGCGGTCGAGAAGCTGGCGGGGCTGGCGGTGCCCGAGCGGGCGGAGTATTTGCGGGTCATCACCGCAGAATTGACGCGGTTGCAGAATCACACCTGTCTGGCGGGTTTCCTGATGCAGGACATGGGCGCTTCGGGAACGCCGCTGATGTACGGCTTCCGGGAGCGGGAACGGATCCTGGACCTGTTCGAGGCCCTCACCGGGGCGCGGATGATGTGCAACTACATGCGATTCGGCGGATGCCGGTGCGATGTGCCGTCCGGGTGGATCGAGGAGGTGCGGCAGGTGGTGGACGGGTATCCGCGGTTTCTGGACGAGTTCGAGGCTTTGTTGACGGGCAACGAGATTCTGATGGCGCGAACCCAGCAGGTGGGCGTGCTGTCGCCCGAACTGGCGGTCAGCGCGGGCATCACGGGTCCGATGCTGCGGGCCACGGGGGTGGATTACGATCTGCGCAAGGTGGACGGGTACGGCATCTATCCGCGGTTCGAGTTCCGGGTGCCGTTGGGTGACCACGGGGACACGTACGACCGCTACATGATGCGGATCCTGGAGATGCGGGAGTCGCTGTCGATCCTGCGCCAGGCGCTCGATGGCATTCCGGACGGGCCGGTGATGGATCCGAAGGCCAAGCTGCGCGGATTCCGCCCCAAGGCGGGCGAGGCGTACGGCCGGATTGAGGCGCCCAAGGGGGAGCTGGGTTTCTATCTGATCAGCGATGGCGGGCCGAATCCGTACCGGTACCGGGTGCGGCCACCGAGCCTGATCAACCTGACGGTCCTCGAGGATCTCTGTCTGGGACACAACGTGGCGGATACCGTGATCATCCTGGGCAGCATTGATATTGTCCTTGGGGAAGTGGACCGCTGAGAACCCAACCGATCGAGACACCATGCTAGGACTCGGACTGCTCAAGGGCCTGACGGTGACGGGGCGAAATTTTGTGGGCTCGTATTTCGACCGGGACCGGTTGACGACGGTGCAGTACCCGGAGGAACGGGTGCCGTTGCGGGAGCGGTTCCGTCAGTTTCCGTTTCTCGTGTATGACGGGGAGGACGAGGCGGCGGGTCTGCGGTGTGTGGCGTGCCAGATCTGCGAGAAGGAGTGTCCGCCGCAGTGCATCTACATCGAGAAGAGCAAGGACAAGAAGCCGGATCACCTGGGCAAGCCCCAGTTTTATCCGGCGGTGTTCAACATCGATGTCTCGGTCTGCATGAGCTGCCAGATCTGTGTCGAGGTGTGCCCGTTCGAGGCCATCAAGATGGATCAGGAGTTTGAATTGAGCACAACCGACCGGTTCGGGGGCCTGCTCTACGACAAGCATCAGCTGGCGCGGTCGAACGTCTATTTCGGGAAGATCCGCCCGACAGAAGCCGGGGAGATCGATGCGCAGCGGGAGGCCGAACGGGCGAAGGCGGCGGCCAAGGCGAAGGCCAGGGATGGGTAGGGCTGGGCTGGATTTGCTCCTCTGGCGCCGTCCTGCCGCCGGAGCCATTCCAGCAATCCGGGAATGGGTGATGGCGGCAGGGTGTCCACCCTTTGGCGTGTGAGGGTTTGGAAGGTGGGGCAGGGCCGTGGCCGACTGAAGCCGGGACGCCGAACGGTGGGTCACCGGACAGGTAGAGGAATCCGATGCCTTCGCCTCAGCCGGTGCGGATCACCCCACCGCATGGACTCGCCGATCGCGCGGCACGGCTGGGCGATGTTGCTGGTTGAGTCGTGTCGCCTGGCGCACGACGGGATGGAGGTGCACATGGCCCCGGAGCAGTCCCAGAACGACCAGGCTCGACACGGCTCCCAGCGGAAACCGGCGTGCTTTGCGGCTGCGGGAATCCGGGATCCTTTGGAGAGTCTCAGAGAGGGAACCCAACGGCCTGGATCGGACCGCAATGTGCTCGCCCGCGTGTGAGGCGAGGCCTTCCTGGCACGCCTCGGGCCGTTGCGGCGCAGCCAGCAACTCCAACGCACCTGGCAAGAATGGGCTTTCGGGCCGATTCCGCTTATCAAGTTCGCCAACCCTCCACTCCTGGACGAGTTGGAAATCTCCACCAGGAGGCCATGGGCGGGGACGCTCAGAGGTTCGCAATCTTATTGCCCCGAGTCGCGTTGCTTCTCTAGGTTGAGTGCCTCGCCAGACATCCGGGACTGCTCCGCTCATGCGGAGGGTTATTCCTTTGCCTGCGACCGAGGTTTCGCCGCGGACGACAGGTCGTCCGGGGGATGGGCGGCGCGACGCAACACAACCACAGACAAGCAAGACAACCATGTATCATCGACAGCGCATTCTTCGTTGTACGGGGAGGTGGGTCATGGCGGCCGCCTTGGCGGCTTCCGCGACCGGCCTCTCCATGTTGGCCCAGGGGCAGCTCGTATTGGAGACGCAGGACCGGGTGGCCGGACGCATCGGCGAGTTTCGAGGCGGCTCGGTGTTCACGCCTTCGGGGGGTGGCCGGACGGGACAGTCGGGGGATCACGCGGTGGATTTCGGGATGGGGACGGGTCCGGTGCATGTGGCGGACGCGGCGTTTCTGAACGCGGCGGCGGCGGAGGACAGGATGACGTTCGCCCTGTGGGCGAAGAAGTACGACATCGCGGCCAGTTCGGTGTTCTGGGCGAACTCGCCGTCGAGCAACAACGGGCAGCGGGGGGCGCAGGTGCATCTGCCGTGGAGCAACAACCGGATCTACTTCGACACGGCGGGATGCTGCGAGGTGTCGCAGCGGATCGATGAATCGGTCGAGTTCTTCGCGGAGTACACCGGCGACACGACCTGGTGGACGGACACCTGGAACCATTTCGTCTTCGTGAAGAACGCGGAGGTGAAGCAGATCTGGATCAACGGGCAGCTCTTCTTCGAGGGGTACGAGGCGGGACCGCTGCCGACCGACTTCGTGAACCTGAACATCGGGTCGGACGGCGCGGGGGGCGGATTGTACCACGGGTTGGTGGACGACTTCGCGATCTTCGGGAGTGCGTTGACGGAGGCGCAGATCGGGCAGTTGTACGGCGGCACGGCGCCGTCGGCGCTTCCGGCGGCGGCGGGGTTGCTGGCCTTCTGGGATTTCAACGACGTGCCGGCGGGCGGGCAGTTCACGCGGGTGACACCGGCGCCGGGCTCGACGGGGGCGGGACCGGACCTGATCGAGGTGGTGAACCTGGGCAGTGGAACGGCCTGGAGCGAATCCAACGTGAGCCTGCGGCTGAACGGCGTGGCGGTGACACCGACCGTGACGATGGATGGAA
Source organism: Verrucomicrobiia bacterium (assembly GCA_019634625.1). Taxonomy (NCBI): domain Bacteria; kingdom Pseudomonadati; phylum Verrucomicrobiota; class Verrucomicrobiia; species Verrucomicrobiia bacterium. The sequence goes on along the minus strand of JAHCBA010000008.1, from coordinate 96,672 downwards.
GCACGGCCACACTGCGGTATGTGCCGAGTCCGCTGCTGGATCCGCTGACGACGTACACGGCGTCGATCACCTATCCCGGGGCGGGCGGGGCGCCGACCACCAGCGACTGGGAGTTCACGGTCGGGTTGTACATCAAGGACCAGGTGGCGTCGCGTGTGGGGACCTTGCAGGGCGGAGCGCAGTTCACACCGGGCGGTCAGGGGCGGAGCGGTCAGGCGGGGGATTTCGCGATGAACTTCCCGACTGCGCCGGCGGGGTCGGTGCGCGTGGGGGATGCGACGTTCCTCAACGGGGCGGGGGCCGAGGACACGCTGACCTTCTCATTCTGGCAGAGGCTGCACACGGTTCGGAACGCCTCGGCGTTCTGGGCGTTGTCGCCCTCGAGCCCGAGCAGTTCGCGAGGGTTCCAGGCGCATTCGCCGTGGGGGGATCAGACGATCTACTTCGACAGCGCCGGGTGCTGCGATGGGGATGTGACGCGGATCAATTTGAATGTGAACGCGGACACGGTGTCGGGGTATGAGGACGCCACCTGGTGGCAGACCTGGCGGCACTACGTGTTTGTGAAGAACAAGGAGGCCAAGGAGATCTGGATCGATGGCGAGCTGTTCCATTCGGGTTGGGGCGATCCTTTGCCGTCGGATTTCACCAGTCTCATTCTGGGTGGCGGGCCCGGGGTGGCGGACAACCGGATGGCGGGGTTGATGGATGATTTCGCGATCTTCGGGGTGGCGCTCAACGAGGCGCAGATCCGGGCCCTGGCGCAGGGGTCGGCACCCTCGGCGCTGCCGGGAAGTCCGCAGGTGCTGGCGGCGTGGGACTTCAATGACATGCCAACGGGTGGGATCTTCGGGACGATCCTGCCGGCTCCGGGCAGCCAGACCGCGGCGCCGAATCTGGTGCAGGTGACGCACGTGCAGGGAACGGCTGCGTGGAATCTGGCGCAGGTCAGTCTGCGCATCGACGGGGCGCCGGTGGACGCCTCGGTGCAACTCGAAGGGGGCGTGGTGACGGTGCGTTACGTGCCCAACCCGATCTTCGCGGCGCGCTCGACGCACACCGCGAGCCTGGCGTATCCGGGACCGGACGGACAGATGCTCACCCGGGACTGGAGTTTCACCGTGGGTGCTTACACGCGGGATACGATCGAGGGTCGCATCGGCCTCCTGACGGGTCCGGCGCGGTTCACCGAGGCCGGAGGAGGTCGGACGGGGCAGGCCGGGGACCTCGGCATTGACCTTGGGATGGTGAATGCGCAGCAGTCGGTGCATGTGCTGGACGCGAGTTTCCTGAACGCGGCGACAGCCCAGGATGAACTGGCGTTCGCCGCGTGGCAGAAGCTGTACATGATCTCCGACTCCGCACTGTTCTGGGCCTCTTCGCCGTCCTCTTCGGGCGGAGGACGGGGTTTTTCGTCGCACGCGCCGTGGAGCAACAACATCCTGTACTTTGACACGGCGGGTTGCTGCGACGGGACGACCCAGCGGATCAACCAGGGGATCGACGCATTTCCGGATTACAGCGGGGAGCAGACCTGGTGGCAGGAATGGCGACACATCGTTTTCCAGAAGCAGGGCGAGGTGAAGCAGATCTGGATCGATGGCGAACTCTTCCTCGAAGGGTACAACACCAGTCCGCTGCCGACCGACTTCACGCAGATGTGGGTCGGTTTCAATCCGGCCGACAATGCAACGATGCGCGGGGTGGTGGATGACTTCGCGGTATTCCGGACGGCGCTGACGCCGGCCCATGTGGCCCAGTTGGCGGGCGGGACCCTGCCGTCGGCGCTGCCGGCCGCGGCCGGGTTGGTCGCCTACTGGAACTTCAACGATGCCCCGGCGGAGCCGGTGGAAGGCCCGAAACTGACCGTCACGCGGGTGGGGAACAGCCTGACGGTCACCTCCGATCCGCAACCGCTGCCTGAAGGCTTCGTGCTGGAAACGGCGCCGGCGGTGGGCGGTCCGTGGACGGTGCAGACCGGCGCGACGACGCCGCTGACCGTGACCATCGGGGACTCGACGACCTTCCTGCGCGCCGTGCGGCGCTGAGCGGGAGTTGGTGCAGATCCCATGCCGCGGATCGGGCCACGGGGCCCGGTCCGCGGTCTTTCTTTATTCTCCACGGGTGCGCCTGCCAGGAGGGGAGAGGGGAATGGCGAGTGGGGAATGGCGAGTGGCGAGACGCGAATCGGAGGGACGAGCTCCGCGAGTCCTCAACCCAACGCTCCACACTGTTGCGGCCTCGTGGAACTCGGCTCTCCGAAGTGACGCCTGGCGAAGTTCGCACCTCTCCCCACAACTCCGGGATGCACGGCACTTCGAACCTGACTTTGAATCCGGCTTGGAAGTGCGGGTGGACGGGAGCAGCTTCGGCGCATGAACTCCTCGAAGGTGGAACCGGCCACTGCCATGGATGCGAAGGGTCGTCGTCGGGCGGGAGCGGCGCGGATTCATCCGGTGGTGATCTACCCGTACCGTCAGGGGGAGGACTTCCGCGATCTGGAGGCGTTGTACGAAATGATCGAGGGGCTGGACGCGAACCGGGAGACGTATCAGCGGCCGATCACGGTGATGGATCGGAAGACGTTTCACCGGATGGCGGGGGACCGTCGGTTTGAGGCGTTCCGGAGAGATGTGGTGGCGGCGCATTCGGACATCCTGGACGGGTGGTTTGTGGACACGTGTCAGATGTGGTACGCGGGGCTGGGGATGGCGTGGGAGCGGGGTGGGGGGAGGGATGTGTACTGGTTGATTCCGGGGGACTTCGACTATGGGAGTCCGGTGGGGGGGCATGTGCTGGGGCGGTTGCACGAGCTTCCGGAGATCTGTTGCGAGCTGGGGCAGGACCTGTGCATCGGGGAGATCGAGACGGAGCCGAGTCATCCGAAGCAGTTGATCGACGGGCACGGGACCTTCGGGCTGCTGTACACGTGGTTTCCGGGGGAGGCGCGGGAGATCCGGAGTTACACCGAGCGGCCGCGGTCGGAGTTCTTCGCGGTGGGACACGCCTTCCTGGGGGAGATGCTGAAGCGGCGATGGTATGCGTATGAGCAGACCATGGTGATGCTGCTGCATGCGGTGTTCGGGGGGCGGCGCATCACCCGGTTTTCGGTGGGCAACCTTTCGGATCTGCCGGAGGGGCGGGAGAGCCTGACCTCGGCGATCCAGCAGGTGGAGAGGACGGAGCGGGTGCTCAAGAGTTTGTGGCGGGAGCGGCACGGGGCAAGGACGGCATGGAGTGAGCAGTACCGGCGCCTGGAGGAGCAGTCCGAGCATGTGCGCAAGGCGGCCCTGACGGTGCTCGAGAACGTGCTGGGGTCTGAACCGCGGCGGAAACGGCGATCGGGAGGACCGGTCGTGGCGGTGATCCGGGGAGGAAAATCGTGACCTCCGGACGGTATGGCGCGCACCGGAACCTGCGGGAGGTGCGGTTCTTCTGCGTGGCAGAGACGGCGACGGCCGTGAGCGTGGTCGGGGATTTCAACGAGTGGGAGCCGGGGGCGAATCCGATGACGCAGACGCCGGACGGGGCATGGGCGGCCACGGTGGCATTGCGGCACGGGCACCATCGATATGCGTTCTGGGTGGACGGGCAATTGACGTTGGATCCGCGGGCGCAGGGAGTGACGCGGAACGACCGGGGCGAACGCGTCTCGTTGGTGCCGGTGAGCTAGGGTGGAGTGGGGTGGCGGGGGGAAGGAAACGGCGGACGGGATCCGTTCGCGCTTGAACAGATCGGATGTCCGACCCACTTTGGGCTCCGCTCTGGCAGTCCCTTCGGGGCAGCCATTATGGGCTGGATCGACGACCATGAGTTACAAGTACAACGACAAGGAACCCCCGTTGGATCAGCAACTGGGGCAGATACTCGAACAGGGCCAGGAATGGCTGCGGCGGAACCTACCTGGGCGCCAGTTGACCGGGTTGCTGGCGCTGGCAGGGGCGGCCGTGGTGGTGCTGTGGCTGGCGTCGGGGGCGTACATTGTCGAGCCGGGGCATGTGGGGGTGGTACGGACCTTCGGGAAGGAGACGGCCCGCACGGAGCCCGGGTTGAACTACCGGGTGCCGTGGCCGGTGCAGCGGGTGGACGTGGTGAGCGTCGAGCAGATCCGGCGGGTGGAGGTGGGCTTTCGCGGCGGCCAGCGCATCCACGAGGAGGCGATGATGCTGACGGGGGACGAGAACATCGTGGAGGCGCAGATGGTGGTGCAGTACCGGATTGCGGATCCTTCGCGGTATTTGTTCCGGTTGCGGGATCCCGAGGGGGCCTTGCGGACGGCGACCGAGGTGTCCTTGCGGAGCGTGGTGGGGGGGATGACCATTGACCAGGTGATGATCGAGGAGCGGGCGCGGGTGCAGGAGGATGCGCGGTCGTTCATCCAACGGTTGATGGACAATTACGAATCGGGATTGAGCATTACGGAGGTGCGGTTGCAGGCGGCGGATCCGCCGGACCAGGTGCGGGACGCGTTTCATGATGTGGTGCGGGCCCGGGAGGACAAGGAGCGCTTGATCAACCAGGCGATGGGGTACCAGGCGGACGTGCTGCCGAAGGCGCGCGGCGAGGCGGAGCGGATCCTGCGGGAGGCGGAGGGGTACCGGGAGGAGCGTGTGCTGCTGGCGCGGGGCGAGTCGGCGCGGTTTCTGAGTGTGCTGGACGAGTATTCGAAGGCGAAGGATGTGACCCGGGAGCGGCTGCATCTGGAGACCGTTGAGAAGATCCTGCCGAACATCGACAAGGTGATCATGGGATCGGAGACGCAGCAGCGGGTGCTGCCGTTGCTGCCGATCCAGCCGGCGGCGGCGGGGATGGGGACGGGAGTGCCGGGGATCGGGGAAGCCGTGACGGTACTACGGCCGCGTTGAACGAGAACGGAGACTGAACATGAAGCATCGCATTTTGGGATTGGGCGGGTTGGTGGTGGTCTTTCTTGGCGTCGTGCTGGGGCGGCAGGTGTTTTTCACGGTGGACGAGCCGGACCAGGTGATCATCACGCAGTTTGGCGAGTACAAGCGGACCATTCGCGAGCCGGGATTGGCGACCAAGGTGCCATTCATCCAGTTGGTGAACCGGTTTGACCGGCGGATCCTTTCGAGCGACGCGCCGAAGGCGGAGTACCTGACGCAGGACAAGAAGCGCCTTGTGGCGGACCCGGTGACGCGCTGGCGGATCGACAATCCGCTGTTGTTCTTCAAGACCGTCCGGGACGAGTCCGGGGCACGGGCGCGACTGGACGACCTGGTGTTTTCGGAGCTGCGCCGGGAGGTGGCGAGCCACACGTTCGATGTGGTGATCGGGCCGAAGCGGGAGACGATCATGGACAATGTGGCGAGGACGGCCCGGGAGAAGGCGCGGGAGTTCGGGATCGAAGTGGTGGATGTGCGGATCAAGCGGGCCGACCTGCCGCAGGAGGTGCAGATGAGCGTGTACCAGCGGATGCAGGCGGAGCGCGAGCGGGAGGCGAAGCGATACCGGAGCGAAGGGGAGGAGGAGTCGGCCAAGCTGCGCGCGGAGACGGACAAGGAGAAGACCATTCTGCTGGCGACGGCGCAGCAGAGGGCGTCGCAGTTGCGCGGCGAAGGGGATGGGGCGGCGACCCGGATTTACGCGGAAGCCTACGGACAGGACCCGGAGTTTTACGGGTTCACCCGGAGTCTTCAGGCGTATGAGAAGTTCATGGGAACGCGGAGCACGCTGCTGCTGCCGGCGGATTCGGACCTGTTCCGTTATCTGGGAACACCGGGGGGGGCGAACCGCTGAGGTGGGGCGGGACGGGTTGCCAGGGGCGAAGGTCAGGCGAAAGGTCCGGGCGCATGCGAACGGGGCTCAGGCTGGCGGCATTGGCGATCCTGGTGGTCGGGGTCGCCTTCTGGTTTTTTGGGGGGCCCCACTTTGGATGGACGAAGACGACGGTCCCGGTGGCGAAGTTCGATCCGATCACGGAGATCGAGTATATCGAGTGGGAGAAGAACTTCATTCCGGGAGTGGATTTTCTGGGAGGGTTTCTGGCCGCCGCCGGGGTGGTCTTCGGACTCTCCTGGCTGGCACGACATCGACCGACACAACCTCAATTGTAGTTACCGAATATGAAGACCTGCTGGAAGCGGATGGGAATCGGGATGGTGGTGCTGATGGCCTGGGCGGGCCAGGCGGCGCCGTTGACGTTCGACTTCAAGGATGCCAAGGGGGTGAACACTGTGACGTTCAACCTGGACGCCCCGCTGGAGGCCATCAGCGGTTCCGCCAACGGTGTCTCGGGAGAGGTCCGGTTCGATCCGGCCAATCCTGGTGCCACCCGGGGACGGATCGTTGTGGAGACGGCCACCATGCATGTGCCGAATCCGACAATGAAGGAGCATATGCATGCGAAGGACTGGATGGATGTGGCGACGCACCCGACGTTGAGCTTCGAGGTGGAATCGCTGGCCAACGTGAAGACCTCGGGCGAAGTGACGACCGCCGATGCGACCGGCAAGCTCACGATCAAGGGGGTCAGCAAGACGGTGACGATTCCGGTTCGGCTGACGTATCTGAAGGATCGTCTGGGGGCGCGAAGCAATGGGCGGATGCAGGGGGATCTGCTCGTGGTACGGGCCAGCTTCACGATTCAGCGGAGCGATTTCGGAATCAATCCGAAGGCACCCACGGACAAGGTCTCGGAGGAGGTCGAGTTGTCCTTGAGCGTGGCGGGGGCGGCGCCACGGGCGGGTTGATGGGGGCCGACGGGTTTGCGGAGCCTGGACGATGCGAGAGCCCGGGAGCTGATGGCTGCTCCGGGCTGGACACCGACGGGGAGAGGGGAGAGTTGGAGTGCGCGATGGAAGAAGCTTCGAATCCACCGATTGAATTGCCGGGCCTGCGGGTGACCGTGGACCGGGTGTTGTATCATGCCGAGGCGCAGACTCCGGCGGACCGTCCGCATTGCTTCGTGTACTTCATCACCATTCACAACGACTCGGAGACGCCGGTGACGATCGTGGGACGCAAATGGGTGGTGCGGGGGGACGACGGGCAGATTGCGGCGCTGGAAGGAGACGGGGTGGTCGGCAAGACGCCCCTGGTCCTGCCGGGGGATCAGTTCTCCTACAACAGCTTCCACCTGATGCAGACGGAATCGGCGGTGGCCGAGGGGGCGTACCTCGGGGTGGATGCGGACGGGCGCCGGGTGTTCACACGCATTCCGGCGTTTCGGATGACGGTGCCGAAGGCAGGTCAGGGGCGGGTGTGAGGGCAGGGGGGCATGCAGTCGGTGCATCCCCGGGTTGTGGGTGAGGAGGCAGCGCATCTTAGCCGTAGCCATGCAGTCAGGTCGGGCGCGCTGGCTTGAACTTTTCGGGCAGGCGCTTCGTCGTTCGCTCGTTGCGTCTCTGCGTTCCGATGCGCGCCTCGCTCACTCCTCGCCTTGCCCGAAAATCTGCGGCGCCATCGCTTTCCACCTTACTGCATGGATACGGCTTGGGGACGAGCTTCGCGAGTCTTCCATCCGCCATTGGCGTGCCTTCAGTGCATCCCGGAGTTGTCGGAAGAGGTGCGAACTCCGCCAAGCGGCGCTTCGGAGGGCCGAGTTCCACGAGGCCGCAAGGGTGTGGAGCGTTGGGTTGAGGACTCGCGGAGCTCGTCCCTCCGGTTCGCTGGCTCGGTACCGACAACTTGGGGATGCACCGGCGTGCCTTCAAGGCGAGTCCGGTTCGGCGTTGAGGATGCCGGCCTTGAGGAGACGAAGGAACTCCGGTTCCGGATCCGGTCCTTCGTAGAAGGAGAGCCAGCCTTGGAGGCGCACGGTGGCTCCTGGTGGGCAATCGGGGAAGACCGGGTCGGAGTGGAGGCAGGGGACCAGCACGTTGCCCCAGGCGCGACCGCATCGTTGCCAGGCGGTGAGGATCCAGCGGTTTCCGTCCGGGGATTTCACCGCGGCGAACGGGGGGTCGAAGACCTTGTTGGTGAGGGTCTGTTCCCCGAACCCGGTGGCGTGGCCGAGCATGACGCAATTCTGGACGCGCAGGCCGGTGAGAGGTTCGGCGGTGCCGTTGCGGAGCCACAATTCCATGCGGACACCGTCGGGCCGGGGTGAAACACGGGTGCCGAAGGCGATCCGGTTGGGGAGGGTACGTTCGGCGCTCCATCCGCCGGAGCCATCGGGTTCCCATTCGCGTCGTTCGAGGGTGATGCCCTGGCGGTCCCAGAGGGTGGGAATGTGGGTGTGGGCGAGGTAGGTGAGACCCAGGTTGGAGAAGATCGCCTCGGGGACGTCCACGACGACGTAGCCGCCATCCTTCCAGGGCGGGAAGACGCTGATCTTGGTCTCGCGTTGCGGGGCGACGGCCCCGTCGAAGAATCCACGCCGGGGATGGCGTCCGCCCGGGTACGGAGCGACCCGGATCGGTTCACCCGGGGACGGAGGTGCGAGTGTCGCGGCGGCGTCAGTGAGGGAGTGAAGGGAGGCGGCGATTTCGTCGAGGGGCATGCCGGTGGCGGCGGCGATTTCGTGGTCGGTGTAGTTGTGGAGCAGACGCATGTTGACCAGCCACGAGCGGAGGTCGGCGTCGTCGCGGGGACGTCGATGGGACTGGAACAGGTCACCCAGTTGGTCGCGAAGCCAGGTCGGGGTGGCCTCCCAGGCGGCCGAGGGGATGGGCGGGTGGAAAAGGTCCGGCGTCAGAGTGGCGTGGAGGAGGGTGGTTTGGGTGGGGTTCGCTTCGGCGAGGGGCGAACCCTGGGGACTGAGGATGAAGGTGTCGCTGTGCGTGGGTGCGTTCGGGGAATCCGTGGCGGGCGTGCTGGCGCGGGCGATCGCGACGTTCAGGTGGGTGGCGAGTCCGGGGTGGGTGCTGCGGATCCGGCGATCAAGTCCCCCGGCCGGCTCGGGGCTTCGGGTGTCGGCGTGAGGGGTGAGCAGGAGGCGGGCGCCTTGGAGGCGGGCGGCAAGGCCGATCGGGAGATGGGCAGCGTCGGCTCCGACGGGAGTTGCGAAGCGGATCCCATGCGCTTCGAAGACGGGCACCTGGGTTCCCGCGACCAGGCGCTGGTCCGCCCGTTCGGACGGGGTGAGGAGGATTTTGTCGTGCCAGCCGAGGACGTGACCTCGATGGAGGACCAGGGCGCTGTTGAAGCGTTGGGCTCCGGACTGCCGGACGAGGCCGAGGACCACCACCAGGTCGTGGGCGGTGGAGTCGGCGATGAAGGCCTGGAGCGCGGGGTCATCGGGAGAGCGGGCGCTGCTGAGGGGGGCGTTGGGAGAGGCCGGACCGGAGAGGAACCTTTCCGGGAAGACGAGGAACCGGCTTCCGCGGGCCAGAGCCTGGGCGATGACATTGCGGGCGATCTGGAGGTTGGCGGCGGCATCGTGCTGGTGAGATGGCCCCTGATAGGCGGAGACGATGACCGGAGTCGGGAGGGGGTTGGCCATGGCGAGGTTGACGGCGACGAGGGTCGCGAGGGTGAGCAGGAGGCGCTGGGGCATGGCGGGTGGGGGTTCGGAGCGGAAAGTCGAGGCACGGTAGCGGTACGCCGTCCCCGCGGGAAGCGGACACGGCGGGTTCGGGTGGGAGATGGCGGACAGCCTCCGGGGCGCGGTCTTCGCTGCGGTTGTCCGGGGCCCGCCCATTGAACCCGGAAGGGACCACACTGTGGTTGGCCCAATTCCGTTCAAAAGGGCGCGTTACCCTGTGGTGGCAGGCGGAAGGTCACCACGAACTGAAAAGGAACAAGAAATGAACGCGACTCAAACGGTTGACATCAAGGGTGCCCGCGCGGTGACCGTGCTCAGCAAGGGCATTTTCATATTCAGTTGGAAGGTTGAGACCCGGCTTCCCAATGGCAACGTTGTTGCGACCCCATCTCGGGATTGGGTCAAGATCGGGGACAAGGATACCATCGACCTTGCCAAGTATCCCGAATTGTTCACGGAAGGTGCCATTATCTGGCCCAGAGTTCACGCGGAGCTTGGGGAGAAGCATTCGTCGGATGCCAAGGTCCCTTACAGCAAGGACGGGTTGGTCGCGCTGTATCTCGTCTCTGGAACGACTCAGGATATCAGCATCAGCTTCGAAGGATTCCTCATCCCGCCTGTGAAAGGGCCTTAGGGCAGGAGGGCTGGGGTGCGCTGGCCGGATGCGGATAGGCTGGTCAGGTTTCCAGCGCCATTCCGAGGGTCCCCCGTCCTTCTCTTCGCCGCTTGCGCGGCGATTTGGGTTCCGGCAGGTCGCTTGACCTGGATTGGGGGTGACGGGCACGGTTTGGGGAGACGTTCCCCAACCGCTGATTCCCCATGAAGCCCATTCTTCGAGGTTCCTCACGACGGCAGTTTCTCCGACAGGGTGCGGTGGTGGCGACGGGGGCGATGGTGCCGCGCTGGGCGGGGCGGGCGCGGGCGGCGGAGCGGGTGGAGCCCTTGAACATTGCGGCGATTGGCGTGGGGGGGATGGGGGCAGGGGACATTGCGGCGGTGGCGCCGGGGAACCGGATTGTGGCGTTGTGCGATGTGGATGGGCGGCGGGCGGCGGGGACGGTCCGGCAGCATCCGGACGCGCGGTTTTTCGAGGATTTCCGGCGGATGTTCGATGCGATGGAGCAGGAGATCGACGCGGTGGTGGTGGCCACGCCGGACCACACGCATGCGGTGGCGGCGATGGCGGCGATACGGCGGGGGAAGCACGTGTATTGCGAGAAGCCGCTGGCGCATTCGGTCCATGAGATACGGGCGTTGATGGGGGCGGCGAAGGAGCACGGGGTGGTGACGCAACTGGGGAACCAGGGGCATTCGTTCGATTCGATCCGGGACTTCTGCGAGTGGATCTGGGCGGGGACGATCGGGAAGGTGCATACCATCCACGCGGGGTGCGAGGCGGTGAACTCGGGGATCGACCAGTTGCCCAGGCTGGTGGAGCGGCATCCGGTGCCGGACGGGTTGAACTGGGATCTCTGGCAGGGGCCGGCGCTGGAGCGGCCGTATCATCCGGCGTACCTGCCCGGGAGTTGGCGGGGATGGGTGCCGTACGGGAATGGCACGGTGGGGGATTGGATTTGCCATGTGGTGGACCCGGTGTTCTGGGCGTTGGATCTGGGGGCACCGACCTCGGTGGTGGCGGAGGTGAAGGGCTATGATCCCAGGACGCAGGGGGCGGCATTTCCCAAGGGGGAGATCATCACGTTCGAGTTTCCGGCCCGGGGGGATCGTGGGCCGGTGACCCTGCGCTGGCACAGCGGGACGGAGCGGATTCCGAAGCCGCCTGAGATGGAGGGGGAGGAACGGGGAATTGGGACCGGTGCGGTGGTGATGGGCGACCGGGGAACGATTGTGTACGGGTCACACGGGGCGGGCGGGGTGCGGTTGGTGCCGGAGAGCCGGATGGAAACCTTCCGGCGACCGGAGCGGACACTGGCGCGGGTGCCGGGGGGGCATCAACAGGACTGGTTGCGGGCGATCCGGGGTGGGACGCGTGCCGGATCGGATTTTGCGTACGGGGGTCCGTTGACGGAAGTGGGGCTGCTGGGGGTGATCGCCATCAAGTTTCCCGGGGTACGACTGGAGTGGGACAGCGCGGCGATGCGGTTCACGAATCACGACGAGGCGAATGCGTGGGTGAATCCGCCGTACCGGGCGGGATGGACGTTGTGAGCGGGGGATTGAAGGTGGGGTGGGGTTGGGGGCATCCCGGCGTTGTGGGTGAGGAGGCAGGGAATCGGAGGGACGAGCTCCGCGAGTCCTCAACCCAACGCTCCACACCGTTGCGGCCTCGTGGAACCCGGCCCTCCGGAGCGATGCCTGCCGAAGTTCGCAGCTTTCCCCACCACTCCGAGATTCGGCTTGCGGCGAAGTCGGCGGACGATTAACCAAGGGGCGTCGCGGGCATCGCAGGGTGCCGGCGGGGTTGAGCGGCCGGAACTGGAGGCAAGAGATCCCGTTCGAGGCAGGTTCGACGCGAGATGGCGAGATGGCGATGCGCCCGTGGCGGAATTGGCAGACGCGCTAGATTCAGGTTCTAGTGGGTAACACCGTGCAGGTTCAAGTCCTGCCGGGCGCACCATCGGTCTTCCGGGAAGCGGGTTTGGATACTTCAGGAAAGGACTTCGGACACGACACGCTGGGGTTCGACGCCGGTGAGGCGCTGGTCGAGGCCTTGGAACTTGAAGGTGAACCGGTTGTGGTCGATACCGAGGCCGTGGAGGACGGTGGCGTTGATGTCGTTCACGTGGACGGGGTTTTCGACGATGTTGTAGCTGAAGTCGTCGGTTTCGCCGTAGGAGACGCCCCCTTTCACGCCGGCGCCGGCGAGCCACATGCAGAAGTTTCGCGGGTGATGGTCGCGGCCGTAGTTGTCGGCGGTGAGCTGGCCCTGGGAATAGACGGTGCGGCCGAATTCGCCGCCCCAGACCACGAGTGTGGAGTCGAGGAGGCCGCGTTGTTTGAGGTCACGGATGAGGCCGGCGGTGGCCTGGTCGGTGTCTTCGCACTGGTTCTTGAGGGCGGTGGGCAGGTTGTCGTGCTGGTCCCAGCCGCGATGGAGGATCTGGACGACGCGGACGCCGCGTTCGACGAGGCGGCGGGCGAGGAGGGCGGAGTGGGAGTAGGAGCCTGAGACGGTGGCCTTGGGGCCGTAGAGGGCGAGGGTCTCGGCGGATTCGCCGCTGAGATCGGTGAGGTCCGGGACGCTGGCCTGCATGCGGAAGGCCATTTCGTACTGGGCGATGCGGGTTTGGATTTCGGGATCGCCGAAGGCCTCGAAGCTGCGCTGGTTGAGGGCGTTGAGGGCATCGAGCATGACGCGACGGTCGGAACGATCCACGCCGTCGGGATTCTGGAGGTAGAGGACGGGGTCGCCGATGCCACGGAGGGCGACACCGGAGTACTTGCCGGGGAGGAAACCGCTGCCCCAGAGGCGGTGGTAGAGGGCCTGTCCGTTGCCGGTGGAAGGGAAGGCGGGGGTGAGGACGACGAAGGCTGGGAGGTCGTCGCTTTCGGAACCGAGGCCATAGGCCAGCCAGGAGCCGATGGAGGCCTTGCCGGGGACTTCGCTGCCGGTCATGACGAAGGTGCAGGCGGGGTCGTGGTTGATGGCATGGGTGTGGACGGTCTTGATGAGGGCAAGGTCGTCCACGATTCCGGCGGTATGGGGCAGGAGTTCGCTGACCCAGCGACCGGACTGGCCGTGCTGATGGAAGGCGAACTTCGACGGGGCCACCGGGAAGCGGCTTTGTCCGCTGGTCATGGTGCTGAGGCGCTGGCTCATGCGGACGGAATCGGGGAGGTCCTGATCGAAGTGGGCTTTGAGCTGGGGTTTGTGGTCCCAGAGATCGATCTGAGATGGGGCCCCGTTCATATGGAGGTAGATCATGGCCTTGGCCTTGGGGGGGAAGTGGGGAAGGCCGGGGAGGGGGGGGTGGACGCGGCCGGCGGCGGGATCGGAGGCGAGGGCACGGAGACCGCCGAGGCGTCCAGCCATGAGCCAGCCAAGGGCGACGCCGCCGAGGCGGAGTCCGGACTGGCCGAAGAACTGGCGGCGGGTTTGGAGGAGGCGATGTTCGAGCAGGGGATTCATGGCGTGGAGGAGGGAAAGACCTCGGGGGCGGGTCAGTTGCGGGTGAGGGTTTCGTCGAGGTTGAGGAGGAGGTTGGCGGTGAGGGTGTAGGCGGCGAGTTCGTGGACGGGGAGGTCGGGGCGGGGTTGGGATTCGCCGGCGTGGATCACGCGGCTGGCGGTTTCCGGATCGAGGGAATAGCGGTGGAGGTGGGTGGTGAGGGCGTGTTGGACGATTTCGAGTTCCTCGGGGGCCGGGGGGCGGGCGAGGACGACGCGGTAGGCGAAAGCGAGGCGATCGGAGGGTGTGGAACCGCCTTCGACGAGCATCCGTTCGGCGAGGGCGCGGGCGGCTTCGAAGTGCTGGACGTCGTTCATCAACTGGAGCGCCTGGAGGGGGGTGTTGCTGCGTTCGCGGCCGCTGCAGGACTGTTCCCGGTTGGGCGCATCGAAGGCGGCCATGAACGGGGGCGGGGCGGTGCGTTTGAAGAAGGTGTAGAGGCTGCGCCGGTAGAGGGCGGGCCCGGTATCCTGGCGGTATTCGCGGGTATTGGAACCGACGAAGCCGACGGGTTCCCAGATGTTGGGTGGTTGGTAGGGTTTGACGCCGGGGCCGCCCATGTCGGGGACGAGGAGTCCGCTCACGAAGAGGGCGTTGTCGCGGAGTTGCTCGGCGTCGAGGCGGAAGCGGGGGCCGCGGGCGAGCCATCGGTTTTCGGGGTCGCGCTGGAGAAGTTCCGGGGTGACCCGGGACGACTGGCGGTAGGCATCGGAAGTGACGAAGAGGCGGACGAGGGCTTTGACGTCCCAGCCGGATTGGGGGAAGTGGACTGCCAGCCAATCGAGCAGCTCGGGGTGACTGGGGAGTTCGCCCTGGGAACCGAAGTCATCGGGGGTGCGCACCAGGCCGGCCCCAAAGAACTGCTGCCAGAAGCGGTTGACGGTCACGCGGGCGGTGAGGGGGTGGTCGTCTCGAACGAGCCAGCGGGCGAGGTCGAGGCGGGTGGGACGGGAACCTGCGGGGGCAAGTGGCGGGAGGAAGGCGGGGACGCCGGGTTCAACCTTTTCCGCCGGGCGATCGTAGGCGCCCCGTTCCATGACGAAGCTTTCGCGGGGGTCTTCGAGGTCGCTCCAGACGAGGGTTGCTGGGAGGGACTCCTCGAAGGTTTCGCGCTTCTTGCGGGTATCGGCAACCGCGGCGAGGAGGGGTTCGAAGGTGGGCCGGGCGTCGGCGGAGACGCGGGAGAGGAAGTGATGGAGAAGGGTGCGCTGCTGCTCCTCGGTGCGCTGGTCGGCGGGGGTATCCTTGAAAATGGCACGAACATTCTCCGGGAGGTCCCTGGGGGCCTTGCCTTCGAACTGGCGGGTCCAGACCAGAAAGGAGCGGGTGGGGTCGGTGGCCGGGTCGATACGGCCGGCGACGCCGATGTAGTCCCAGTACACGGTACCGCCCTGCTGGGTGAGGGCGAAGCCGTTGACGCGGTCGCCGCGATGGAGGCCGAGGGTTGAGGCATCGACTTCGAGTCGGACCCAGATGCCGGCCTCGGGGAGGGGGCCCTGGTGGACGCGTTCGGTGGTATTGGCGGCGCCCCAGTCGATGGCATCGTAGTCGCCCCAGATGGCGCGATGCTTCCATTCGCCGGTGCGGTATTGGAGCATGATGGCCTGGGGAAGGTCGTTAGGATCGAGATACACATGGGCGAAGAGGCGGGCATCGGCAGGAATCTCGAGTGGGGCGGGGCCGGCCTCGATGACGTCCTGGGCGCGGCCGGTGTCCTGGCGGCGCAGGGCGCGATCGCCGCGGAAGGGGCGGACGGGGCTGTCGGAGGCGGTGATGAAGTTGGGCGGGGCGCCGGGGCTGGCTGAGATTTTCCAGCCTTCGGGGATGGCATCGTCGGCCCAGACGTTTTCGACGTCGAGGGCGGGCGGGGCGGGATCGAGGGTGGCGGGATCGGTGTAGGCAATGGTTTCGAGGGCGGCAGCGACGCGGGACCGGGCGGCGGCGATGAGTTCGTCGTATTCGGCGAGCCGGGCTTCGTCTTCGGGGGATTTGAGGCGGAGGAACGGCTTGGTGAGGCGGATATTGCCGTCCATGGCGGGGTCGGCGGAGCTATGGAAGAAGGCGTACAGGGAATAGAACTCCCTGGCGGAGATGGGGTCGAACTTGTGGTCGTGGCAGACCGCGCAACCGGCGGTAAGGCCCATCCAGGCCTGGGCGGTGGTGGCTGCGCGATCGACGGCGTAGCGGAAGATGAATTCGGCGTCGATGGAACCGCCTTCGCTGGTGGTGACGTTATTGCGGTTGAAGCCGGTGGCGACGAGCTGGTCGAGGGTGGGATCGGGGAGGAGATCGCCGGCGAGCTGCTCGATGGTGAACTGGTCGAAGGGGAGATTGCGATTGAAGGCGTTCACGACCCAGTCTCGGTACGGCCAGATGGAGCGTTCGTTGTCCAGGTGGAGGCCGTGGGTGTCGGCGTAGCGGGCGACATCGAGCCAGTGGCGTGCCATCTGTTCGCCGTAATGGGGGGAGTTGAGGAGGCGATCGACCACGCGTTCGTAGGCGCCGGGGGCGGTATCGGCGAGGAAGGCCTCGACTTCCGCGGGGGTTGGAGGAAGGCCGATGAGGTCGAAGGAGAGGCGGCGCAGCAGGGTGGGGCGGTCGGCCTCGGGTTGGAGGCTGAGGTTCCGGGTGCGGAGGTCGGCAACGATGAAACGGTCGATGGGATGGGTGGCAGTGAGATCGGCCGGGGGGGGGGTGGCGGACGGGGATTCGAAGGCCCAATGCTGCTGATAGCGGGCGCCCTGTTCGATCCAGCGGCGCACGAGTTCCCGTTGTTCCGCCGTGAGGGACTTGTGGGAGTCCGGGGGCGGCATGATGTCGTTGGGATTATCGGTGGCGATGCGGAGCCAGACCTCGCTGCCCTGGGGGTCTCCTGGGCGGATGGCGACTTCACCACTGCGTCCGGTGCCGAAGGCGCCTTCCGGAGTGTCGAGGCGCAGGCGGGACTTGCGGGTATTGGGATCGAAGCCGTGGCAGGCGAAGCAGTTGTCGGAGAGGATTGGGCGGATGTCGCGATTAAACTGGACGGTGTCGGTCCCCGGGGAGGGGAGGGGGATGGCACCGCCGGAGGCGAGGACGATTCCAAAGAACCAGGCGGCGATGGACACGGGCGCGGGGCGCATGGGTGACAATTTCACAGGATCCCGGGCGGATGCAACCGAAGCCGGAGGACCGAAGCCGGAGGACCCAAATCGGCGCCCAAGAAACCACGAAGGACACGAAGGCAACGGCGCCATCGAAAGGCCGATTGGGATCAAACCGTAGAGGATGCGAGCGGCTGGGAGGCCAAAACAAAGAGGCTGGCAGGCTAATGTTGACGAATTCCTATAGTAAGACTGACGCTTTATTATTGACCGACTTTGTATTGTTGACGACGTGCGACAGAATCATCCACCCCGGCCGGATTGGATTCCCATGGGGTACCTGGCTCTTGGCTGGAGTGGTGTCAGCAACTTAAAGTCCGACTTGATATCTTGGGGCCGAGTTCCACGAGGCCGCAACGGTGTGGGGCGTTGGATTGAGGACTCGCGGAGCTCGGCCGATTCGCTGTCTCCTTACCCGCAACTTGGAGGTGCCGACGGCAGCCGGGAGGGGGGGGGGATTTGCGGTTGGCAAGGGGGAGGGCGTGGGGGCAGGGTGCTGGGATTCCCGGTTTATGGAGATTGAAGAGCGGCAGCGCATGGCAGGGGGCGTGGTGCCTTGGGCATCGTCGAGCGGCCCACGGCGTGGCGGCTTCACACTGATCGAGTTGCTGGTGGTCATCGCGATCATCGCGATTCTGGCGGGCATGCTGCTGCCGGCGCTGGCGAAGGCGAAGCAGCAGGCGATGACGACGAAGTGCCGGAATCACCTGAAGCAGATCGGGCTGGCAATGGCGATGTACGTGGACGATCACGACGGGCACCTGCCTTACGCCTGGTGGTACAACGCGGGGAACGACTCGGCAGACGTGAACAATTTCCATCATCTGCTGCAGCCGTATCTGCGGGCCGCGGCGTTCCGGTCGGGCACGCGGACGACCAACAGCGACTTTGCGACCCTGGTGTATCCGTGTCCGGAGCGAATGCGGGAGAACCACTACCGGACCTACCGTGAATACCGACCGGGCGTACCGGGCAATCCGTGGAAGATCAGCTACGCGTTGAATCAGCACACGCTGGCCGGGTTCCCGCCGGCGGTGACGAGTCCCCGTACGGAGAGACTGGCGGCGGTGCCGCGTCCGAGCGAGACGCTGGGCGGGGTGGACGTTTCGCTGGAGTTGAATCATCCGGCGGTGATCCGGGCCGGGCGGGGGCCGGACGGGATGCACGACATCGGCTACCGGCACGGCAATGGGCATCCAAACGGGACAGCGACGATTTTGTTTTTCGACTACCACGTGTCTTCGAGGAACCGGCGGCAGACCAACGACGTGATTCTGAATTTCAAGCCAACCCAACCATGAGTCTCCCATTGCATTTCCTTGTGGCCGGTGCCGCGCTTGGCGTCCTGCTGGGCGGCCCGGCGTCGTCGGCGCAGACCGCGTTCGTCCGGAACCCGAGCTTCGAAAGCAACTTCCCGGAGCTGTGGCCCTATTACGGGGCGGTGGACGAGTGGCCCGGGGCGAGCGGGGTGAACGATGTGGTGATCGATGCGGGCGGGCCGTTTCACAACGCGGGGACGCCGGTGCCGGACCGGGTGCGGGTGGGGTTCAAACAGGGGGGCGGAGATGTCACGCAGGAGATTTACGGGCTCGATCCCGGGAGCCGGTACTGGCTGCAGTTCTTTTATGATGGGCGGCGGGGCGGCGGGGCGGCGCAGTCGATGATCGTGTATTTCGATGACGAGGAGATCGGTCGGGACCCAAACATCCGGCCGTCGGACACCGGATACTACTTCATGAACGCGCCGTTCGTCCCGGAGAACGATTTCGGGACGATCCGGATTCATCACATTGTGTCGGGGGACCGAACGCTCCTGCTGGACGGGGTGACGGTGGTGGCGCGAACGGCGGAGGATGTGGTGGTGCGGAATCCGAGTTTCGAGGCGAGCGGGGTGCTGCCGGAGACGGGGTATCTGACGGCGATGGCGGGTTGGGAGATCGAGGGGACGGCGGGAGCGGACGACGGGTCGGGGGGGATCTTTGACAATGGGGTGGCGCCGGACCAGGACCTGGTCGGGTTCATCGAGGGGTCGGGATCGTTGTCGCAGACGCTGCGGGGGTTGGTGGTGGGGACGGAATACCGGGTGGTGTTGCGGGCCAATGCGAGGAGCGGGACCGCGCCGCGTCTGGAGGTGCGCGCGGGGGAGACGGTGGTGGTGGCACGAGATGTGCCGTCGGGGTCGTTCCAGGAGGTGAGCGGCACGTTCACGGCGGCGGAGACTGCGGTGACGCTGGTGCTGGCGCAGACGCGGGAGGGTTCGGACACGGTATTGCTGGATGATGTGCGGGTGCTGGGGGCGACGTCCGAGCCGCTGCCGCCGATGGACTTTGCGCCGGTGGTTTCGGAGGTGGGACCGGGCCAGGTGATGGCGCATACGCTGACGATCCCGGTGCGGGCGTTGGAAGGGGGGCCGGTGGAGGTCCGGTTGGCGAGCGGAAATGCGAATGTGGCGCGGCTGGTTGGGGCGTCGGTGGATGGGACGCTGACCCTGCGGTTCACGCCGGCGATGGGCGGGGAGGCGGCGGTCACCCAGCGGACGTTCGAGGTGGAGGCGGTGGGGCGTGGGAGCGCGGCGATCAACGTGGTGGAGGCGGCGGGGATCCCGCTGTTGTTTGCGCCATCGGTGCAGGTGGTGATGTCGCTGGTGAAGAACGCCTCGTTCGAGAGCAACGTGGCGGGGGCGTTTCCGGGGTATGGGGAGATCCTGGGCTGGGGTGCCGAGGGTGGGACGGGCTTGAACCGGGCGGGTGGACCGAACGATCCGGCGGGTCCGTTTGGGGACAACGGGGTGGTGCCCGACCGGGAGCAGGTGGCGTTCATCCAGGGGAACGGGCGGTTGCATCAGGAGATCGTCGGATTGGAGCCGGGCCAGCGGTACTGGCTCCAGTTTCATTACAATGCACGGGACTGTTGCGGGGAGAGGTCGCACGGGCTGACGGTGCGGTTTGCGGGCGAGGTGCTGGCGGAGTTCCCGGACCTGCTGCCGGCGGCGGTGCTGGGGGAGGTGGATTACTTCGCGGCGCACCTGCCGTTCACGGCGCAGGCAAGTTCCGGTCTGCTGGAATTCGTGCATGAGGTGGCCAGCGGGGATGCGTCGGTGGTGCTGGATGGGGTGACCATTGTGGCCCGTCGGGCGGACGAGATGCCGGTATGGAATCCGAGCTTCGAGGCGAGCGGATCGCCTCCCGGTGTGGGATATCTGCAGCCGTACCGGATGGCCGGATGGGAAGGGGGCTCGGGCGGGCGCGGGGTGAACGTGGATGGGGCGGGGCCGTTCACGGACAACGGGGCGTCCCCGGACCAGGACCGGGCGGCATTTCTGCAGAATGTGGGATCGTACCTGGCGCAGACGGTGCACGGGCTGACGCCGGGGCAGCGCTACACGCTGGTGGTGGCGATCAACGCGCGAAACTGCTGCTCCGGGGTTCCGACGGCGGCGGTGTCGGTGGATGGGGAGGTGTTGTTGGAAGAGGAGATTCTTCCGGCGGGCGGGCGGCAGCCGTTCCGGGCGCTATACCTGCCGTTCACGGCTTCGGCGAGCGAGGGGACCATCCGGTTTGAAGTGACGGGGCCGGCGGGCGGCGACGTATCATTGCTGCTGGACGATGTGCATGTGGTGCACGGGGAACGGACGCCTCCGGTGGTGACGCTGGATCCGGCGGGGCAGGAGGTGGCGGCGGGCGCCACACTCGAACTGAGCACGGCGGCGAGCGGGACAGACCTTCGGTACCAGTGGCGCCTCAATGGGGTTGCGTTGATCGACGGCGGGCGGATTGCGGGGGCG
Organism: Verrucomicrobiia bacterium; assembly: GCA_019634625.1. NCBI lineage: Bacteria > Pseudomonadati > Verrucomicrobiota > Verrucomicrobiia > Verrucomicrobiia bacterium. The sequence continues at coordinate 76,168 of JAHCBA010000008.1, read as the reverse complement.
AGGACCGCGACGCTGCGGATTACCGGGGTGATGGCGGCCGACGCCGGGAATTACACGGTACTGGTCAGCGACGGGTTGGGGACGGTGGGCAGCGAGGTGGCGGTGGTGACGGTGGAAGCGGGATCGGAGCCACCGATGTTGCGGGCGGTGCGGGTGGCGGGGGGGGTACAATTGCGATGGCCTGTGGAAGCCGCCGGCTTCGCGCTGCAACGGACGGGCGCGCTTGGCGGGGGGTGGACGGCGGTGGCGGAAACGGCGACGCAGGAGGGTGGCGACTGGGTGGTCACCGTGTCCGCGGAGGGTGCGGCCGGGTATTTCCGGCTGGCCCAGTGACTGGATGGCGTCGCCCTCGCCGGTGACCCACACGCCTTGGGAGGGGTGTGGGTTGCCGGACGTGTTGGGGCCGGACGCGGGCGGTGGCGGGCGGTGCCGGATTGCGGTCAGCGGCGTTGGAAATCGGCGCGATCCTGTTCGAGGCGTTTCTCCTGGTGCCGTCGTTCCCGTTCCCAGGGGGAAGGGTAGGTGGCCCATGAATTCGCGGCGGGTTCAAGGACGGCACGGTCCTGGGGATCCGGGACGGCTGTCGGGCGGGTGCAGCAACGGGAGTTCCCGGCGCACCCGGCAAAGGTCAGGAGGACGCCGACCAGGATGAGGGGCAGGAACCCGGGCGCGAAGTCGGACGGGATGCGGCGGGTTTGGAGGGGTGACGGGGTGGAGGCTTCAGGGCGGGTCATGAGGGGAGGTTGAAGGATGGATCGGGCCGGGGGAAGCCACGAGGGGCAGGTCGGGTGCCTGATGGTGAAGGCAGGTCTTCACCCTTTAGGGGGATTGCGGAAGCGCGGCAGGAGTGGGGAGTCTTCGGGGTCCACCAACGGCGACGCGACCAGACCATGAATGAACGATCCGGGGAAGGGAATGCACTGGGCGGAGTCCGGGGAGGATCGGGGGGCGGCGACACGGGGGGGGTGGGATCGGGTATGGGAACGTCTGGCGGGATGGCAGAGGTGGCGGGCCTGTTGCGGCGTCAGGCTTGGGAATCGCGGGTCCTCGAGGGCATTTCGGAGGGGAAGGCGCTGCATGAGGTGCTGATGTGCCTGGCGCGGGGTGTGGAGGAGATGATCCCGCCGGCGCTGGCTTCGATTCTGCTGGTGGACGAGGATGGTGCGCGGTTGCGGCCGGGAGTGGCGCCGACGCTGCTGGAGATGCACCCGGCCGAACTGGACGGCGTGCCGATCGGGCCCCGGGCGGGCTCGTGCGGGACGGCGGCTTATCGACGGGAGGCGGTGATCGCGATGGACATCGCGACGGATCCCCTGTGGGAGAACGCCCGGGAATGGGCATTGTCGAACGGGCTGAGGGCCTGCTGGTCGATGCCGGTGATCGGGGCGACGGGCGCGGTGCTGGCGACGTTTGCCCTGTACTACCGGGAATCCCGCGTCCCGAGGCCGGAGGAACTGGAGCTGATCCGGCGCACGGCGCATCTGGTGGGGATTGCGGTGGAGCGGGACCGGAAGGAGGCCGAGTTGCGGGCCAGTGAGGAGCGGTTTCGGCGGGTGTTCGACGACGCCGCGGTCGGACTGGCCATCACCACGCTGGAGGGGAGGTTCATAGAGACCAACCCGGCCTACCGGACGATGCTGGGGCGCGATGAGGAGGCGTTGCGGGCGACGGACATCACGGCCCTGACGCACCCGGGGGATCGGGAGCACTTCTGGGCGTGGTGGACGGAACTGATTGGGGGTTATCGTGAGCGGTTGGTGACGGAGAAGCGGGCTGTTCGGGTGGGCGGCGGTGCGGTGTGGATTCGGGTGAGCGTGGCACCACAGAGGGATTCGAAGGGGCGGCCGGTGCGGATGGTGGTGGTGGCGGAGGACATCACGCAGCAGCGGACGGCGGAGGCGGAGGCGGCCCGGCTGGGGCGGCGGTTGACGGCGACCCTGGAGCGGATCAGCGACGCGCTGTTCACCCTGGATGCCCAGTGGCGGTTCACCTACCTGAACGCGGAGGCCGAGAGGTTGATGGAACGGGCCCGGGCGCAGGTGTTGGGCGTTTCCATCTGGGAAGCGTTTCCCGAGGTGGTGGGGACGCGGTTCGAAACGGAGTACCGGCGGGCGGTGGCGGAGGGTGTGACGGTGGCCGTCGAGGCCCATTACCCGACGCTGGAGAAGTGGTTTGATGTGAAGGCGTATCCATCGCCTGACGGGCTGGCGGTGTATTTCCGGGAAGTGACGGAGCAGCGGCGCAACCGGGAGGCGCTGCGGGCGCAGGCGGAACTCCTGGACAAGGCGCAGGATGCGATCGTTGTGCGGGACCTGGAGCACCGGGTGCTGTATTGGAACAAGAGCGCCGAACGCCTGTATGGATGGCCCGTCGAGGAGATCCTCGGACGGTCGGTGGAGGAGTTGCTCTTTCAGGACCCGGAGGCATACCGGGCGGTGGTCGCGGCCACCCGACGGGACGGGGAATGGATTGGCGAATTGGAACAGCGCACGCGGGAGGGGGAGTCGCTGACGGTGGAGGGGCGATGGACGCTGGTGCGCGACGATGAGGGAAAGCCCAAGTGCATCCTGGCGATCAACACCGACGTCACCCAGCGCAAGCGGCTCGAGGCGCAGTTTCTGCGGGCACAGCGCCTCGAGAGCATCGGGACGCTGGCCGGGGGCATCGCGCACGACCTGAACAACGTTCTGGCGCCGATCATGATGTCGATCGATCTGCTCAAGCTGCTGGTGACCGACCCGGAATGCCGGGAGATTCTGTCCACCATCGGGCGGAGCGCTGAGCGCGGGGCGGCGATGGTTCGGCAGGTGCTGACCTTCGCGCGGGGGATGGAGTCCCAACGGGTCGAGGTGCGGCCCGCCCAGGTCATCCACGATGTCATCCGGATCGTCCGGGACACCTTTCCGAAGAGCATCCGGACCCTCGACCGGCTGGCCTCGGACCTGTGGTCGGTCCAGGCGGAACCGACCCAGCTTCACCAGGTGTTGATCAACCTGTGCGTCAACGCGCGGGACGCGATGCCGGAAGGGGGGCAGATCCTGATCTCAGCGGAGAACGTGATGGTGGATGAGCGCGACGCCGCGATGAGTCTGGATTTGCGGCCGGGACCGCATGTTCGGATCGAGGTGGAGGACACGGGTTCGGGGATTCCGGGGGAGATTCTGGACAAGATCTTCGATCCCTTCTTCACCACCAAGGAGGTCGGGAAGGGCACCGGCCTGGGGTTGTCCACCTCCCTGTCCATCATCCGCAGCCATGGCGGCGTGCTCCGGGCGTTTGGCGGGGCGGGCAAGGGCGCGCGGTTTCGGATCGATCTACCGGCACTGGGAGCGTCGTCGGATGCCCAAGCCGGGGCAGGTCTGACGCCAAGCCCCCGGGGCAGCGGGGAATGGGTGCTGGTGGCGGACGACGAGGCGGCGATCCGGCAGATCACCCGCCAGACGCTCGAAGCGTTCGGGTACCGGGTGCTGCTGGCGTCGGACGGGGCCGAGGCGGTCGAGATCTTCCGGCGTCGCCGTGAAAAGATCGCGGTGGTGCTGATGGACATGATGATGCCGACGATGGATGGGACGACGGCGATCCGTTCGCTGCTGGAGATCGAGCCTGAAGCGAGGGTTGTGGCGGTGAGCGGCGTGAGCGGTCCGGGCCCCACGGCCTTCGGTTCGGGCAACGGGGTGCGTCGATTCCTGAGGAAGCCCTACACGGCGCCGGCCCTCCTGGCCGCGGTGCACGAGGCGATGACCGGGGCGTGAGGGGAGGGGTTGCGGGAATGGTTTGGCGATGGGGAGGGGGTTGGGGATAGGGTGGCGGCGCGATGACGACGTTGGAAGCGTGCGGGGCGGCCCGGCCCCGATTGCCGGAGTGGCTGCGGCTCCGGTTGCCCACCTCGAGCCGGTTTGCGCGGACGCGGAATCTGCTGGACGACCTGCGGTTGCACACGGTTTGCGAGAGCGCGAAGTGTCCGAACCACTGGGAGTGCTGGAGCCAGGGGACGGCGACCTTCATGATTGCGGGGGACCGTTGCACCCGGGCGTGCGGGTTTTGTGCGGTGAACACGGCCAAGCCGCTGGCGCTGGAGGAGGACGAACCGCGCCGTGTGGCGGAGGCGACGCACCGGATGGGATTGCGCCATGTGGTGATCACCGCGGTGGCCCGGGATGATCTGGGCGACGGCGGGGCGGAGCATTTCCGGCGTACCATTGAGGCGGTGCGGGAGAAGAATCCGGGGATTGTGGTGGAGGTATTGACGCCGGATTTTCAGGACCGGGACGACGCGATCGACCGGGTGTTGGCGGCGCGGCCGGACATTTTTAATCACAATCTTGAGACCGTGCGCCGTCTGACGCCGCAGGTGCGGCATCGGGCCACTTATGATCGTTCGTTGAGCGTGCTACGAAAGGTCCGGGAGCGGGCGGGAGACAGGATCTTCACCAAGTCCGGCATGATGCTCGGGCTGGGCGAGAGCGAGGACGAGGTGGCGGCGGCGATGTCGGATTTGCGCGTGGCGGGATGTGATCTGTTGACGTTGGGGCAGTATTTGCAGCCGACGCGGGAGCATCTGCCGGTGGTCGAGTTCGTGACCCCGGCCCGGTTCGAACAGTATCGGGAAATGGCCGAGGGGATGGGGTTCCGGCACGTGGCCAGCGGACCGATGGTGCGCAGTTCGTACCATGCGGGCGACGTGGTGCTGCCTTGGGCGGAGCCCGTGGAGAGGCGGGCAGTGCCGTGAGCGGGCCGGGGAAGGGGTTATTCCGGGACGGGATCGTTTCGGTGGATGGGGCGTCCCTCCCAGATGGCGATGTCCTGGTTGGGATCGTAGGTGAGGATGCGATGGGCACTGCCTTCGGCGGGCGGGGCGTCGAGGCGCGGCAACCAGCGGCGATGGGCGGCGAGAAGGTCGGCGAATTGGGGGTCGGAGGCGAGATTGGTCCATTCGGCGGGATCGGCTTGGACATCGTAGAACTCCTCGGTGCCGTCGGCGTAACGGATGTAGCGGTGGCGCTCCGAACGGACGGCATGATTGCCCTGGTTGTGGGACGTGATGGCCGGGCGGGACCGCGGGGCGTCGGGATCGCGCAGTTGAGGGACGAGGCTGAGTCCTTCGAGATCGGTGCGGGGATCGAGTCGGCACAGTTCGATCAGGGTGGGATAGAGATCGAGCAGTTCGGCCGGGCGTGAGGTTCGGGAATTGGCGCGGACACCGGGGCCGGCGATCAGGAGGGGCACGCGGGTGGACCTTTCCCAGAGGGTGTTCTTGCCGGTGATGCCCTTTTCGCCGAGGTGGTAGCCGTGGTCGCTCCAGAGAACGAGGAGGGTGCGGTCGGCGTGGGGGGAGGCATCCAGCGCGTCGAGGAGTCGTCCGACCTGGGCATCGATGAAGCTGACACAGGCGAGGTAGGAGCGGACCAGGTTGCGCCACTGGCCGTTGTCGCGGACCCAGCGGAGCCGGGGTTCGGGGAGTTGCCAGTGCAGATACCAGGAGAAGGGCGGGGTGTCGGCGCGGTCGCCCTCGTGGATGAGCGGCAGGAGGGAATCGTCGTCGGGATAGAGGTCGAACCAGGACTGGGTTGCGTAGCAGGGGACATGCGGCAGGAAGAAGCCGACGGCGAGGAAGAAGGGGAGGTCGGCGGCATGGGCGGTGAGTTGGTCGATGGCCCATGAGGCGACGCGGTGATCCTGCTTTTCGTCATCGCGGTGCGGAAAGACGCCCCAGTCCATGAGGGGATGGTTCCCCATGGGCGTGGGCGGAATGAGTTTGGAGGGCGGGGTGATCCCGATGCCTCCGGGCGGGCCCCAGACATCGAATTCGTGGGCGCGCTGTTCCGGTCCACCGACGCCACCGTGATAGACCTTGCCAGCGGCGTAGGTGCGGTAGCCGTTGGCTCGGAAGTGCTGGGGGAGGGTGACGCGATCGCGCCACTCCGGAAGGGATCGGAACCAGGGGGCCAGTCCGTACACGCCGGTGGTGGTGGGCCGCAGCCCGAGCATGAGGCTGGTGCGGGACGGATTGCACAGGGGAGCCTGGCAATGGGCGTTGAGAAAGGTCGTGCCACGGGCGGCGAGGCGGTCGAGGTGAGGCGTGCGGACGTGGGGGTGGCCTTTCAGAGGACCCACCCAGTCGTTCAGGTCATCGATGGCGATGAACAGGACGTTGGGCGGCGGCGGGACCGGGATGGCGGGAGCGGGGAAGGTGCCGGGGCAAAGCAGGAGCAGCGCGAGGAGTGACAGGCGCCGCAGGAGGGCGTTGAGGGCGTTGGACCGGCGGGGCATGCGGGAGGTTTTGACCCGCGGGGAGCGTGCTGCAAGCCATACTTCTTTTAATAGTTAGGCAGGCAATGTATTGTTGACCGACCGGCGACCAAGGCATCCATCACGGCTGGATGCGTCAACAATATAAGCCTGACTTTATGTTTAACTGCGCGGTTGGATGAACTTCTTGGGCGAGAGGGGCGGGCTGGAAGACATCGTCAACAAGTTAAGTCTGACCTACTATTTTGGGAGGCGGGGAGTGCGGGTTGGAGCAGGTTGGCAACAATAGCGGCCTGGCCGGCTATCCTGCTATTTTGGCGGTTCAGGTGATCCTCATACCCCGTTCATTGCGGGATCTACTCCAGCCGGTGGACGGCGACTGAGGAGCGAGGCCGGAGGTTACGCCTCGGAGGTGCGGAGGGAGGGGACTTGGCGGCGACGGGGTGGGACCGCGAGGGTGGGCGGGTGACTTGGGAGCGGGACATGATCGTGCGGTTGCTGGACTGGTTCGCGGTCGAGGGACGGGATCTGCCGTGGCGGGGGAGCCGGGATCCGTACGCGATCTGGATTTCGGAGGCGATGCTGCAGCAGACGCAGGTGAAGACTGTGATCCCGTACTGGCAACGCTGGATGCGGGAGATGCCGGATGTGCGGAGCCTGGCGGCGGCGGCGGAGTCGCAGTTGCTGAAGTTATGGGAGGGCCTGGGTTATTACCGGCGGGTCCGGCACCTGCAGTCCGCGGCCCGGCGCATGGTGGAAGAATTCGGGGGGGCGGTGCCCAGTGAGTTGGAGGCCCTGCGGTCGTTGCCTGGAGTGGGACGGTATACCGCGGGCGCGGTGGGGAGCATCGCCTTCGACCGGCCGTATCCGATTGTGGACGGCAATGTGATCCGGGTGCTGACGCGGTTGCGGGCGGAGACGGGGGATCCGCGGGAGCGGGCGGTGCAGGAGCGATTGTGGGCCGATGCGGAGGCGCTGGTGCGGATGGCACAAAGAACGCGGCGTCGAAGGGCGTGTTCGGATTTCAACCAGGCCCTGATGGAGCTTGGGGCGATCGTCTGCACGCCGAAGTCGCCGGATTGCGGGCGGTGTCCCGTCGCAGCGTGGTGCGCGGGCAGGGAGGCGGGGCGGCCGGAACGGTATCCAACGCGTGCGGTGAGGGTGCCCACGACGGCGCGGTATTACGTCGTGTTGATCGTCCGGGCGGAGGGACGCTACTGGGTGCGACGGCGTCCGTCGGGAGAAGTCAATGGGGGTCTGTGGGAGTTTCCGAATGGCGAGGTCGAGGATCCGGAGGCGGGACCCGAAAGGTTCCTCTCCGAAGCGGGACTTGGGCGGCGGGTAAGGGCGTCCGAATGGATGGTGGTCCGGCATGCCATCACGCGATACCGGGTGACGCAGAGGGCGTATCGGGTTGAGCTGCCGGCGGTTCCTGCCCGTACGAACGGGGGGGAATGGCGACGGTATTCTGAGTTGCGGGATTTGGCGTTCAGCAGTGCCCACCGTCGGTTGGTGCGGGCCCTGGGGGCGTTGGCGGAATTGGATTGAACGCAGGGTCCATCAGGGGGGCGCCGAGGTGGAGGCCGTGTTCGAGGTGATAGGCGGCATTGGCCACGTATTTCTCCGCCCAATAGCGCAGGCCGCGACGTTCCTCGCCGGTGAGCGTGCGGACGACGCGGGCGGGGGCGCCGAGGACCATGGAACCCGGGGGGATGCGGGATCGTTGGGTGACCAGGGCGTGGGCGCCGATGATGCATTGTTCGCCGATCTCGGCGCCGTCGAGAATGGTGGCGCCCATGCCGACGAGGCATTCGTCGCCGATGGTGCAGGCATGAACGATGGCGGAATGGCCGACGGTGACGTAGCGGCCGATGAGGGCGCCGTAGTCGTCAGCCAGGTGGACGACCGCGTTGTCCTGGATGTTGGAACCTTCGCCGACGACGATGCGGTGGATGTCTCCGCGGAGGACGGCTCCATACCAGACGCTGGCGTGATCGCCGAGGGTCACGTCACCGACCACGGTGGCGCCGCGGGCGATGAAGACATTGCGGCCGAGGCGCGGGGAGCTTCGGAGATGGCGTTCGAGCTGGGCGCGAAGCGAGTCCATGGGCGGGGGTGTACGACGGCGGGGCACGGGCGCCAACGAAAAACCCGCGCCTTGCGGCGCGGGCGGCAATGAAGAACCCGCGCCTTGCGGCGCGGGTTGATGGGTGGGTGTTTCGGGGAAGGGGGTTTACCAGCGGACGCCGATGCCGACGTGGATCTTGGGATGGGGATGGGGATGCGGGTGAACGATGACCGGAGGCGGATAGGCAACCGGGAAGGGGTGGACCACGACGGGAGGCGGGCAGGCGTAGACTGGCGGAGGAGTGACCACGACCGGGGCTGGATGCACGACGACGGGCGCAGCGTGAACGACGACCGGGGCGGGGTAGACGACGACGGGCCGGTGGCGGCGGCGCGGGGGCGGGGCGGAATAGACGACCACGGGGGCGGGGGCGGGGACCGTGACCGGGGGTTGGGCGGTGACGACGGTGGTGGTGTAGGTCACGGGCCGGTCGGCCGCGGAGGCGATGGCGGCACCGGCGACGGCACCGGCGACGAGGCCGCCGACGGCCCACCAGGCGGCATCACGGGAACTGGCGCGGGAAGTCATCGAAGCGGTGGAGAGGGCGAGAACGGTGAGACCGACGAGGGTTTTGGTGTTCATGGCGTTCTTCCGATTTTTTGCGCGGGTTGTGACGCCGGATGAATTGCGGTATTCAGGCCGGGGTGCGGCGGGGCGACTCCGCCGGCCGGCGGTTGACACCTGGCATGAGCAAATCGAGTTCGTCCCGAGCCCAACCGGAGCGTCCGCGCCGACGTCTTCCGCGGTCCTTCAAGGAACTGACTCCCAGCAACCACTTCAACCCGCGGACGTTCTTCCACCAGATGGTGTGGAAGGCGTTCCTGACGCGGCGGACGGGGACGACGAAGGAGCCGGTGTTTCCGCGGTTGGAGCACGGGCAGGTGGCGGTGACGTGGATCGGGCACGCATCGTTCCTGGTGCAGTTCACGGATCTGAACGTCCTGATCGATCCGAACTTTGCCAACTGGCTGTTCCTGTTGAAGCGACTGCGCCGGACGGGATTGAAGATCTCGGATTTGCCGCCGATCGACCTGGTGCTGCTGACGCACGCGCACTTCGACCATTTCCACAAGCCGACGTTGCGGCGCCTGCCGGAGCCCAGGATCGGGGTGATGCCGTGGGGGATGGGGGATCTGGCGCGGGGGTTGGGATTTCACAGGATCATCGAGTTGCAGTGGTGGGAGAGTTTCGGGCATGGGGACTGGAAGGTGACGCTGACACCGTGCCGCCATTGGGGGGCGCGGACGCTGCACGATCATCACCGGGGCTACGGGGGGTTCGTGCTGCAACACCAGGGGCGATCGGTGTATCACGCGGGGGACAGCGCGTATTTCGAGGGCTTCCGGGAGATTGGGCGGCAACTGGCTCCGCAGATCGCGCTGCTGCCGATCGGTGCGTACCATCCGGAGACCTTCAGGAAGGTGCACATGGGACCGGACGAGGCGGTGCGGGCCTTCCACGATCTGGGGGCGGCGTGGTTTGTGCCCATGCACTACGGGACGTTCAAGCTGTCGTTTGAGGATCTGGACGAACCGCCGCGGTGGCTGGCGGAATTGGCCCATCATCATGGCATGACCGACCGGGTGCAGGTACTTGAGGAGGGGATGCCCCACGTATTTTGAGCGGAGTGAGCGAGCAGGGTTGGGGGGGCTCCGGGGGCAACCCCTTGGCAGCAGCGGAGAAGGGGAGGCGGCGGACAAAAAAAGCCAAGAAAAAGCTGTTGTCCCGACGAAGCGGCTTTCCTAGTGTCGGCGCGATTAATGCACCGTCCGGTGCGAGCACCCGCATGGTCGCCAGGGGGCCGGACGCAAACCATGGGCGGCCACAACACACACCACAGTATCAATCGGAGGAATCTTATAGGTATGAACACCAATTTGCGCACGGCGGCCCTGGTGGCAGCCGGCATTGTCAGCGCCGGTTCCGTCGGGCACGCCGAGGAGGCGAGGATGAACCCGGTCGAGACGGCCCTGACCGCCACGACCATCAGTGGATATGTCAGTGCATCCACGTTCTACAACCTGGGCGACCGGGGGGAGAGACTGCCCGGCCGCTCGTTCGATGCGGAGGACAAGCTCAACAAGATCAACCTCGATGTGGTCAAGCTGAGCATCGAGAAGCCGCTGGACGAAGGCGACTGGTCGGCCGGCTACAAGGTCGATCTGCTGTTTGGTGCGGATGCGAACACCTACGGAACGTCACCCTCCTTCCCGAGCGGATCGAGTTCCTCGACGACGGGAACCGATTTCGGGATCAAGCAGGCGTACGTGACCTTGCAGACCCCGGTGGGCAACGACCTGATCGCCAAGGTGGGTGTGTTCGACACCATCATCGGGTACGAGGTGTTCGAGTCGGGGAGCAATCCGAACTACAGCCGTTCCTACGGGTACTTCATCGAACCGACGCAGCACACCGGGCTGCTGTTGAGCTACGCGCTGACGGACTGGCTGTCGGTCAACGGCGGCATCGCCAATTCCTACGATGCGCACATCAACGCGCCGGGGGTGGATTCGGGGGCAAACCGCCGTTTCGGGCTGCAGACCTACATGGGGTCGCTGGCCATCACGGCACCCGAGGGGTCCGGCTTCCTGGAAGGCTCGACGCTGTACGGCGGCATTGTGCACGGCCTGACCAGCACCGGAGATGACGACCGGCCGCGGACCTCGTACTACGCGGGTCTGACGGTTCCGACCCCGGTGGAGAACCTCGCGGTGGGTGCCGCGGTCGATTATCGCACCACCAAGCCGGCTCCTGGGGCCGAGGCGTGGGCGACGGCGATCGGCGGTTACCTGACCTACCAGATGTCGCAGCAGTTGAAGCTGGGTCTGCGGGGTGAGTACGCCGCGGGCACGGCCGGCACCTGGACGGGGACCAGCGCGATGAAGGAGCGATTCTTCGGGCTGACCACCACGGTGGATTACAGCCTGTGGGCGAATGTGCTCACGCGGCTCGAGTTCCGTTGGGACAACGATCTCAAGGGCGGCTCGAAGAACTTCGGGAACACGGCGGATCCGAAGGACAGCGCGTTCGTGGTGGGTGCGAACGTGATTTACGCGTTCTAAGGCCAGAGCGTCCCGAGTTTTTCAGACCCCTCCCTGCGGTGCCGTGGGGAGGGGTTTTGCTTTCGTCTGGACGAGGAAGGCCTCCCGAATCGGGGGGGGCGGCGAACGGCTTCTGTACTTGTTCTTGCCTTGGATTCTTCAATCAGCCCGGCAAGTCAATGAGCCCGGCAATCTAAGTTGACTACCGGCGACGATGTCACCCCCAGCAGATCAGGGGCGGGCCGGTTCGGGGTGTCAACAACTGGGAGCCTGACTATCTATATGCCGGCGAAGGATGGGCCCCCGCAAACGGGTCTGTAGGGTCAGTAGTGGGTCCGTTCTGAGGAGCCAAGCCGGGCCCCCGATGCGCGATTCGCCCACGCGCCGTTTCAAGGAGCGGAATGGCCAATGGATCCGGGCTTCGGACGGTCTCCGGTGGCGGTCCGGACAAAATGCAGGAAGAGGCGGGCGTGGACCGGGAATCGGTCGTAGAGGCGTTCCGGGTGGAACTGGACGGCGAGGAGGAAGGGCAGGGCACCGGCGGCATCCGACACGAGCTCGAGGGCCTCGATCACGCCGTCGGGGCTGCGGGCCGAGACGCGCAGGGGCGGGGCGACGCGACCGGCAGCCTGGTGATGGGTGCTGTTGACGTCGAGACGCCGGCAGCCGAGCACGTGGTCGAGGAGGGAACCGGGTTCAATGTCGACGGGGTGGACGGGTTGGAAGCGTTCCGCCTGGCGGTTGTGACCGGGTGCGCCGGGGTGTTGGAGGGGGAGATCGACGATCAGATCGCCGCCCAGGAAGACGTTGAGCATCTGGAGGCCGCGGCAGATGGCGAGGAGCGGTTTGCGCTGCCGGAAGACCTCATGGAGGACCAGCGTTTCGAAGAGGTCGCGTCCGCCCTCGGCGGGGACGACGGTGGCCTGGAGGTGGGGCGGCAGCGGGTTGGAATGGAGGTGGGGATGGATGTCATCGCCACCCGAGAGCATCACGGCATCGGCCTGGGCGACGGCGTCGCGGACGGCGGCGGGGTCGGGGAGGCAGGGAAGGATCCAAGGGAGGGCGCCGGCGTCGAAGAGGGCGCGGGTGTAGCGATGGGACAGGCTGACGCCCGGATCGGGGAACTCGGAGCCGGCGGCCTCGGTATGGGGGGTGACGAGTATGGTGGGGCGCGGCATGGAGCGCGGGCCGGGCTACATACGTTCGAGGGTTTCGATCCCGAGGAGGTGGAGACCTTCGCGGAGGACGCGACCGCTGACGTCGCAGAGGGCGGCGCGGGAGGCGCGGACGGCGGGGTCTTCGGCCTTGAGGACGGGGCAGTTTTCCCAGAACTGGGAAAAGCGGCCGGCGAGGTCGTAGAGATAATTGCAGAGGAAATTGGGCCGGGCATCGGCGGCAACGGCCTCGAGGGTATAACCGAAGTTGACCAGGTGGCGGGCGAGGGCGAGTTCCTCGGGGGCTTCCAGGAGGAGGGCAGGCGGGATGTCGGCGGGGGAGGGGGCGGCGCCTTTGCGCTGGAGGCTGCGGGTGCGGGTGTAGGCGTACTGGAGATAGGGGGCGGTGTTGCCGTTGAGGGCGAGAAGTTTGTCCCAACTGAAGACGTAATCGCTCTGGCGATTGGGGAGGAGGTCGGCGTAGCGGACGGCACCGAGGCCAACGACGCGGGCGATGGCGCGCTGTTCGTCGGGGGGCAGGTCGGGATTCTTGGCGACGACGATCTGGAGGGCACGTTCCTCGGCTTCATCGAGGAGGTCGGCGAGTTTGACCGTATCGCCGGAGCGGGTTTTGAAGGGCTTGCCGTTTTCGCCGAGGATGGTGCCGAACCAGATGTGATCGAGGCGGACGGTGGCGTCGGGGTGCCAGCGGCGGAAGGTGGCGAAAAGTTGACGGAAGTGGAGCTGCTGGCGGCCGTCGGTGACGTAGAGGATGTCGCTGGGGTTCCAGGTGTGGAGCCGGTATTCGAGGGTGGCGAGGTCGGTGGTGGCGTAGTTGAAGCCGCCGTCGGACTTGCGGATGAGGAAGGGGTTGGGCTGCCAGGCGCCGTCCTTGTGGATCAGCCAGGGATCCTCCTTCGGGGGCAGGGAGTCGTCGGAGAACACGGCGACGGCGCCATCGCTTTCGCGGGCGAGGCCGAGGGCGAGGAGGCGTTCGACGACGGCGGGGAGCCGGGGGTTGTAGAAGCTCTCGCCGAGGGTGACATCGAAGCGGACGCCGAGGCGGGTGTAGAGGACATCGAACTGGGACTGGGAGAGGCGCTGCATTTCGCGCCAGAGGGCGAGGTTTTCGGGATCGCCGGACTGGAGCCGGACCAGTTCGGCGCGGGCCTGTTCGAGGACGGCGGAGTCGGCCTGGCTGCGCTGGTGGACCTCCTTGTAGAGACGCTCCATTTCGGCGACGGGATCCCGTTCGAGGGCTGGGCGGTCGAGGTGGTGTTTCCAGCCGACGAGGAGCATGCCGAACTGGGTGCCCCAGTCGCCGATGTGATTGTCGGTGATGACGTGGTGACCGAGGTGGCGGAAAACGCGGGCGAGGCAGTCGCCGAGGAACGTGGATCGGATGTGGCCGACGTGGAGGGGTTTGGCGACGTTGGGCGAGCTGAAGTCGATGACGACCGTCCGCGGCGGGCTGGCGGGGCGTGAGAAGAGGTGTTCCCCCCGGACGGCGGCGGCCATGGCGGCGCCTAGGGCGGCGGGTTGGAGGCGGAAATTGAGGAAGCCGGCGCCGGAGATCTGGACGGTTTCGCAGAGGTCGGTGACATCGAGGCGGGACTGGACCTCGGCGGCGAGTTCACGGGGATGGCGCTGGCGGGCCTTGGCGAGGGCCATCAGGGAGGTGGTTTCGTAGTCGCCGTGCTGGGGATTGGCGCAGGGTCGGAGGAGGACTCGTTCGAGGTCGGCATCGGGAAGGACGGAGGCGACGGCGGCGCGGAGACGATCCTGGAGGGTGACAATCAGCATGGAATCAGGGGAAGCGGGACTGGGAAGGACCCGGACGGGGGCGTCCCGGGGCGGGGGGGGGGGACGTCCGGGGGACGTCACTTTGCCGGGCGGATCGAGGCGATCACGCGGTACACCGTTTCGGCATCGGGAGCCTTGGCGAGGGCGGAACGGAAGTCGGCGTTATGAAGGTTCTTGGCGATGTTCGAGAGGGTATGGAGATGTTTCTGGAACTGGCCCTGGGGGACGAGGAAGAGGATGACCAGTTTGACCGGTTGATTGTCGAGGGCCTCGAACTGCATGCCCTGGGAGGAGCGGCCGAGGACGCCCACGACTTCGGAGATGAGGTCGGAGACGGCATGGGGAATACCGACGCCGAACCCGATGCCGGTGCTCATGGACTGCTCGCGCTTCTTGACGACCGCGGCGATGTCCTGGCGGTGTTCGGGGGCGATGCGGCCGGCGGTGACGAGTTGGTCCACCAATTCGTCGATCGCCTCCCAGCGATCGCTGGCCCGCATTTCGGGGATGATCTGGGAAGGGGATAGGATGTCCGCCAGGTGCATAGAGCCGGAACTCGCCCAGCGATTTGGGAGGAGGGCCATCCTCGATTCAAGCCGGAACTGGCCTCGGCGGCGAAGCGCGGTGCATCCCCAAGTTGTCGGTGAGGAGGCAGCCAATCGGAGGGACGAGCTCCGCGAGTCCTCATCCCAACGCACCACGTCGTTGCGGCCTCGTGGAACTCGGCCCTTCGAAGCGATACTTCGCGAAGTTCGCGCCTCTACCCACAACTCCGGGATGCACGGGGCGAAGCGCTACTCCGGTTCCTGGGCGAGGCGGGCGACAACCGAGAGATCCTCGAGGGTCGTGGTATCTCCCTTGATCTCGACGCCGGAGGCGACCTGCTTGAGGAAGCGGCGCATGATCTTTCCGGAGCGGGTTTTTGGGAGGGCCTCGGCGAAGCGGATGTCGTCGGGTTTGGCGACGGGTCCGATTTCCTGGGCGACGTGCTGGCGAAGTTCCTCGCGCAGTTCGTGTTTGGCGGGAATGCCGGTCTTGAGGGTGACGAAGGCGACGAGGGCCTGGCCTTTGAGTTCGTCGGGGCGCCCGACGACAGCGGCTTCGGCGACGGAGGGATGGGAGACGAGGGCGCTTTCCACCTCGGCGGTGCCGATGCGATGGCCGGCGACGTTGAGGACGTCGTCGATGCGGCCGACGATCCAGAAGTAGCCGTCCTCGTCCTGGCGGCAGCCGTCGCCGGTGAAGTAGCTGTGGGGGACTTCGGACCAGTAGGTTTGGCGGAAGCGTTCGGGATCGCCCCAGACGCCGCGGAGCATGGATGGCCAGGGTTTGCGGATGACGAGTTTGCCGCCGGCGTTGCGGGGCACGGCGCGGCCCTGGTCGTCCACGACCTCGGGTTGGATGCCGAAGAAGGGGAGGGTGGCGGAGCCGGGTTTGGTGGGGGTGGCGCCGGGGAGGGGGGAGATCATGATGGCGCCGGTCTCGGTCTGCCACCAGGTATCCACGATGGGGCAGCGTTTGCCGCCGATGACGGTGTGGTACCAGATCCAGGCCTCGGGATTGATGGGTTCGCCGACGGTGCCCAGGAGGCGGAGGGAGGAGAGGTTGTGTTTGGCGGGCCACTGGTCGCCCCATTTCATGAAGGCGCGAATGGCGGTGGGGGCGGTGTAGAGGATGGTGACGCCGTATTTCTCGACGATGCGCCAGAAGCGGTCGGGTTCGGGCCAGTTGGGGGCGCCCTCGTACATGAGGGTGGTGGCGCCATTGGCGAGGGGGCCGAAGACGACGTAGCTGTGGCCGGTGACCCAGCCGACGTCGGCGGTGCACCAGTAGACGTCCTCGGGGCGGAGATCGAAGACGAGGCGGGTGGTGAGTTTGGCGCCGAGGAGGTAGCCGGCAGTGGTGTGGAAGATGCCCTTGGGTTTGCCGGTGGACCCGCTGGTGTAGAGGATGAAGAGGGGGGCTTCGCTGTCGAGTTTGGCGGGGGGACAATCGGGGGTGACGTATTCGAGTTCGCGATGCCACCAGAAGTCGCGCCCTTCCTGCATGTGGATGTCGTTGTAGCAGCGGCGGAGGACGATGACGGTCTGGGCGCCTGCGGCGGGGCGCTGGCCATCGGCGTCCTCGAGGGCGAGGGCGTCATCGACGTTTTTCTTGAGCTGGACGATGGCGCCGCGGCGGTAGCCGCCATCGGCGGTGATGACGAGTTTGGCGCCGGAATCGGAGATGCGATCGGCGACGGAATGGGCGGAGAAGCCGCCGAAGACGACGGAGTGGACGGCGCCGATGCGGGCGCAGGCGAGCATGGCGATGGCGGCCTCGGGGACCATGGGGAGGTAGATGAGGACGCGGTCGCCCTTGGTGACGCCGTGGCGTTTGAGGACATTGGCGAAGCGGCAGACCTCGCGATGGAGCTGGCGGTAGGTGAGGGTGCGTTCCTCGCCGGGGCGACCGTCGGAGGCGGGTTCACCTTCCCAGATGATGGCGGCCTTATTGGCGACGGGGGTGTCGAGCCAGCGGTCGAGGCAGTTGGCGGCGAGGTTGAGGCGTCCGCCGGTGAACCATTTGGCGACCGGTTCCCTCCATTGGAGGACCTTCTTGAAGGGGGTGAACCAGACCAGTTCCTCGCGGGCGGTGCGGCCCCAGAACTTGTCGGGGGACTGGATGGATTCGCGGTAGAGCTTGCGGTAGGCGGTGAGGGACTTGATGTGGGCGCTGGAGGAGAAAGCGGGGTTGGGGGGGAAGACGCGGGCCTCCTGGAGGACGGAGGTGATGCCGACGGAAGGGGCGGGAGTTTTCTTGGGCATAAGCGACGTCGAGGACAGGCGGGGATGTTAGGGAGGACGGGGTGGGGTTGGTCAACGACGAGCGGTGTGCGGATTGACAAGGGGGGTGGGTTTCCGGCAGTACGCGCGGCGAGTTCCGATGCCGAAGGCGGGGGGTGAGGGTCGAGGGGGCCGCCGGGGACGGGTGCGGTTCCGCCATGGGGAACCGGGCCGGCCGTGGGGTTCTCCCGGGGGGGGACCGTCGGGCTTGGACATGATGATGAAGACCGATCGAACTCCGGGGCGCCAGGCGGGACTGGCGCTGGGGGCCCTGGGTGTGGTGTACGGCGACATCGGGACGAGCCCGCTTTACGCGATCCGGGAGTGTTTTCACGGGGCGCACGCGCAACCGGTGCGGGAGGACACGGTGCTGGGGGTGCTGTCGGCGGTGATCTGGACGCTGATCCTGATTGTCTGCGTGAAGTATCTGGGGGTGGTGACGCGGGCGAACAACCGGGGGGAGGGGGGGATCATGGCGCTGCTGGCGTTGACGTTGAGCCGGTGGCCGACGGGGAAATCGAAGACGCCGCTGCTGGTCCTGGGGGCGTGCGGGGCGGCGCTGCTGATCGGGGAGGGCATGATCACGCCGCCGATCTCGGTGTTGAGCGCGCTGGAGGGGTTGGAGGTGGCGACGCCGGAACTGGGGCCGTACGTGGTGCCGCTCACGGTGGCCATTCTGCTGGGGATTTTCACGATGCAACGGGTGGGGACGGGGCGGGTGGGGGGATGGTACGGACCGATCACGCTGGTGTGGTTTCTGACCATTGCGGCGCTGGGAGTGCGGGGGATCCTGGAGTCGCCCGGAGTGCTGCAGGCATTCGATCCGACGCACGGGGTGCGATTCCTGGTCCACCAGGGGTGGGAGGCGTTCTTCGTGCTGGGGGCTGTCTTCCTGACGGTGACCGGGGTGGAGGCGTTGTACGCGGACATGGGGCATTTCGGGATCGGGCCGATCCGGCTGGCGTGGTTCGGGCTGGTGTTTCCGGCGCTGCTCCTGAATTACCTGGGACAGGGGGCGTGGCTGCTGGCGCACCCGGAGGCGGCGGTGAATCCGTTTTACAGTCTGGTGCCGTCGTGGGGGTTGTACCCGCTGGTGGGGATGGCGACGGTGGCAAGCATTGTGGCGTCGCAGGCGATGATATCGGGGGCCTTTTCGATCACGCGGCAGGCGATGCAGCTGGGGTTTCTGCCGCGATTGATGGTGCGGCACACGTCCTCGACGGAACGCGGTCAGGTGTATGTGGGGGCGGTGAACTGGCTGCTGATGGTGGTGTGTGTGGGTCTGGTGGTGGGTTTTGGATCGTCGAACCGGCTGACGGCGGCGTACGGGATCGGGGTCTCGCTGGCGATCTTGCTGACGACCTTGATGCTGGCCTTGGCGGCGCGGCATGTGTGGGGCTGGCCGGCCTGGTGTGCGTGGCTGATGGCCGGGGCGTTTCTGGGGTTGGAACTGGTGTTTCTGGGGGCCAATTCGCTGAAGTTCGAGACGGGAGGGTGGTTTCCGATTCTGGCGGCGACGATGATGTACCTGGTGATGGCGACGTGGTTCCGGGGAAGGAAGGCGGTTCAGAAGGAGTTGTTCAGCGGGGCGCTGCCGCTGGGGATGTTTCTGGCGGAGATGGGGCGGAAGACGCCGTTGCGGGTGCCTGGAACGGCGGTGTTCATGACCAGCAATCCGGAAGGGACGCCCGGGGCGTTGCTGCACAATCTCAAGCACAACAAGGTGCTGCACGAGCGGGTGATTCTGCTGCGGTTTGCGGTGGGGGATGCCCCGCTGGTCGATCCGGAGGACCGGGTGCAGATCGAGGAGCTGTCGCTGGGGTTCTACCGGGTGACGGCGTTTTTCGGGTTCATGGAATCGCCGGATCTGCCGCAGGTACTGGCGGCATGCGACGAGGAGGGGTTGGAACTGGACCCGATGAAGACGACGTTCTTTCTGGGGCGGGAGACGATCCTGGCGACGCGGAAGTCGGGGATGGCGCCGTGGCGGAAGCGGATTTTCGCCCTGATGTCGAGGAATGCGCAGCAGGCGACCACGTACTTTCAGATTCCGCCCAACCGGGTGGTCGAGTTGGGGATGCAGGTGGAGATCTGAAGGGAACCAGGGGGCAAATGCGGGATGGCGCGGCGCGGGGTGCTGCGTAGATTGGCGGCGCGATGTGTCATGAGCGCGGTTCCGGTCCGATGACCCCCGAAGAGGTTCAGAAGCGGTTGCAGGAATTCATGCGGCAGAGCTTTCCGGGCTCGCCTCTGTTCGGGTTCAGCAAGCCTGAGGAACCTGCTGCGTCCGGAGGCGATGGCGGGAGCGAGGCGCCGGCGGAACCGGCGTTGGATTTGGAGCGGTTCCGGTTGAAGCCGCGGGAGGTGAAGGCGCACCTGGACCGGTTCGTGATCCGGCAGGACGAGGCGAAGAAGGTGTTGAGCGTGGCGTTGTGCGACCACTACAACGCGGTCCGGCAGGCGCTGGGCGGGAAGGAACAGCCGAACTACACCAAGCAGAACGTGATTCTGCTGGGGCCGACCGGGGTGGGGAAGACCTACCTGATCCGGAGCATTGCGGACTTGATCGGGGTGCCGTTTGTGAAGGCGGATGCGACCAAGTTTTCGGAGACCGGGTATGTGGGGGGCGACGTGGAGGACCTGGTGCGGGACCTGGTGCGGCGGGCGGATGGCGACATTGGGCGGGCGCAATTCGGGATCATCTACATTGACGAGATCGACAAGATTGCGGCGGCGAGCAACGTGAGCGGCCGGGACGTCAGCGGCCGGGGGGTTCAGACCAATCTGCTGAAGCTGATGGAGGAGACGGAGGTTCCGGCGCGGGGGCCGAACGACATTGCGGGGCAGTTTCAGGCGATGATGGAGATGTCGCGGGGAGGGCGGAAGCAGCCCTCGACGATCAATACGCGGCACATCCTGTTCATTGTGAGCGGGGCGTTCGGGGGATTGGAGAAGATCGTCGAGAAGCGGTTGCGCGAGGCGACCATCGGGTTTGCGGCGGCATCGCGGACGACGGTTCCGGACCAGGAGATTCTGGCGCAGGCGGAGACCCGGGACTTCGTGGATTTCGGGTTCGAGCCGGAGTTTATCGGGCGGTTGCCGGTGCGGGTGGTGTGCCATGCCCTGGGGGTCGAGGATTTGTACGAGATTCTGCGGTCGTCGGAGGGGAGCATTGTGCGGCAGATCGAGGAGGCGTTCGGGGCGTATGGCATCGAGGTGCTGTTCCAGGAGGACGGGTTGCGGCGGATCTCCGAGCGGGCGGGCGAGGAGAAGACCGGGGCGCGGGGATTGATGACGGTGTGCGAGCGGGTGTTCCGGGAGATGAAATTCGAACTGCCGTCGACGGCGGTGAAGCGGTTCGCCGTTTCCCGGGACCTGGTGGATGACCCCAAGGCGGCGCTGGCGGCGCTTCTGGCGGAGCAGGCGCGGGAGGAACGGGCGACACTGGGCGCGATCGTGCACGAGTTTGCCGAGCGGTTTGGGCAGTCGCACGGACTGACGCTGCGGTTCACCGAGGCGGCGGCGCTGGCCCTGGTCGAGGAGGCGCATGCGGCGTCGCGCCCGGTGCGGGATCTGTGCGCCGAGCGGTTCAAGGACTACCAGTTCGGCCTGAAGCTGATCGCGCAGAACTCGGGCCAGCGGACGTTTGAACTCGGCGAGGACGCGGTGCGACGTCCCGACCAGGTGCTCAGCGAGTGGGTGGTGGCCAGCTACCGGGGAAAGGCCGGCGCGGAGACGGCGACAGGGGTGTCAGGGCCCGGGACGTCCGAAGGCGGCGTGACGGAGTCGGGATCTGAATCGAAGGATGCGAAGCCGGGCGCCGCGGGGTAGGGGGAAGCATCGTCCGTTCCGTGGAGGAGGGGTGGACGCAGGGCCGGCGTGGGGGCATCACTCGACGGTGACGGATTTGGCGAGGTTGCGGGGTTTGTCCACATCGCAGCCGCGGGCGACAGCGATGTGGTAGGCGAGGAGTTGGAGGGGGACGACGGCGAGGAGGGGGACGAGGGGTTCGAGGGTGGGTGGGATTTGGATGATGTGGTTGGCGCGGCGGTGGATTTCGGAGTCGCCTTCGGTGGCGATGGCGATGACGGGTCCCTTGCGGGCCTGGATCTCGGCGACGTTGGCGAGGGTCTTTTCGTAGAGGCCGTCGCGGGGGATCACGAAGACGGAGGGGGTGCGTTCGTCGATCATGGCGATGGGGCCGTGTTTCATTTCGGCGGCGGGATAGCCTTCGGCGTGGATGTAGGAGATCTCCTTGAGTTTGAGGGCGCCTTCGAGGGCGACGGGGAAGTTGTACTGGCGGCCGAGGAAGAAGAAATCCTCGGCAGAGGCGTAGTTCAGGGCGACGTCGCGGATGGCATCGTTGCGGGCGAGGATGGATTCGACCTGGGCGGGGAGGGCATCGAGGGCGCGGAGGATCCGGGCGCCGTGCTGGGCGGAGAGCATGCGGATGCGGCCCATGAGGAGGGCGAGGGCGACGAGGACGGTGGTCTGGGCGGTGAAGGCCTTGGTGGAGGCGACGCCGATTTCAGGGCCGGCATGGAGGTAGATGCCGCCGTCGGCCTCGCGGGCGATGGTGGAGCCGACGACGTTGCAGAGGGCGAGGGCCTTGTGGCCGCGGCGGCGGGATTCGCGGAGGCCGGCGAGGGTATCGGCGGTTTCGCCGGACTGGGTGATGGCGAGGACGAGGGTGTGTTTGTCGAGGGGAGCGTTGCGGTAACGGAACTCGCTGGCGTATTCGACCTCGGTGGGGAGGTGGGCGAATTCCTCGAGGAGATATTCGCCGAGGAGGGCGGCGTGCCAACTGGTGCCGCAGGCGACGATGACGACGCGGTCCACGGCGCGGAGTTCGGCGAGGGACATGTTGAGTCCGCCGAAGCGGGCGGAGAGTTCCTCGCGGTCGAGGCGTCCGCGGAGGGCGTTCTCGATGGTGCGCGGCTGCTCGAAGATCTCCTTGAGCATGTAGTGGGGGAAGGAGCCCTTCTCGGCGGCGTCGGCGCTGAACTCGATCTGCCGGATCTGGGCCTGGGCGGTGTCGCGTCCGAGGTTGGCGAGCTGGAAGGACTCGGGGGTGACGGCGATGACGTCGTAGTCGTCGAGGTACACGGCCCGCTGGGTATGGGCGACGATGGCGCTGGCGTCGCTGGCGAGGAAGTGTTCGCGGTCGCCGACGCCAAGGAGGAGGGGGGAACCGCGGCGGGCGCCGACGATGAGGTCGGGGTGGTCGGCGGAGACGACGGCGATGCCGTAGGTGCCGATGACTTCCCGGAGGGCGGCCATGACGGCGGCGGCGAGGGGATGAAGTTTGCCGTCGGCGGAAGGGGGGGATTGGCGGAGGCGCTGGTAGTGGACGCCGACGAGGTGGGCGAGGACCTCGGTATCGGTTTCCGACTGGAACTGGTGTCCGGCGGCGCGGAGGCGGTCACGGAGGGAATCGTGGTTCTCGATGACGCCGTTATGGACGAGGGCGATGCGGCCGGAGGCATCGAGGTGGGGATGGGAATTGGCGTCGGAGGGGGGACCGTGGGTGGCCCAGCGGGTGTGTCCGATGCCCACGGAGCCGTCGAGGGGTTGTTCCTGGCAGAGGCGGGCGAGGCCGGTGTCGATGCGTCCGACGCGTTTGCGGATGTGGAGCTGGCCGGCGGCGGGGAGGCAGAGGCCGGCGGAGTCGTAGCCGCGATATTCGAGGCGGCGGAGGCCTTCGAGGAGGATGGGGGGCGAGGACTGGCGTCCGACGTAGCCGACGATGCCGCACATGGGGAGGGTGACTGGGGGATGACGGTGAAGGTTGGGTCAGTCGGGGAGCCTTGGCTTGCTCCGGACCGACGGGAGATGTTAGGAAACGGGCCCCGCCACGGCAAGCGCAGGCGGGGAACTATGCCTGCTCCACTCACCACCCGAATGCTGTCGGACCGGACCTTGTCGATCATCATGGGCGGCGGCCAGGGGACGCGCCTGTTTCCGCTGACCCGGGAGCGGGCGAAGCCGGCGGTGCCGTTGGCGGGGAAGTACCGGCTGGTGGACATCCCGATCTCGAACTGCATCAACTCGGGGTTGCGGCAGATCTATGTGCTGACGCAGTTCAACTCGGCCTCGCTGCACCGGCACATTTCGCAGTCGTACACCTTCGATAATTTCTCGGGGGGATTTGTGGGGATTCTGGCGGCGGAGCAGACGTTTGCGAGCACCTCATGGTACCAGGGGACGGCGGATGCGGTGCGGAAGAACATCAATCATTTCCTGAACCATTCGTTCGACTACGCGCTGATCCTGAGCGGGGACCAGTTGTACCGGATGAACTACCAGGAGATTCTGGCGCAGCATGAGGCGTCGAAGGCGGACATCACGGTGGCGACGATTCCGGTGACGCGGGCGGAAGCGCCGTCCTTCGGGATCATGCAGATCGGGCCGGGCGGGGAGATTGTGCGGTTCGTGGAGAAGCCGAAGGACCCTGCGGTGCACGATTCGCTGTTGATTCCGAAGGAGACACTGGCGCAGGTGGGAATCGCGGGGTCCCCGGAGCTGCTGCTGGCGTCGATGGGGATCTATGTGTTCAACCGGGACGTGCTGCTGCGATTGCTGGACAACGATCTGGCGGACTTCGGGAAGCACATCATTCCCGGGGTGATCGGCAAAGAGCGGGTGCAGTCGTATGTGTTTCAGGGGTATTGGGAGGACATCGGGACGATCCGGGCGTTTTTCGAGGCCAATCTGGACATCACCTCCGAGCTGCCGCGGTTCAACTTCTTCGACATGCAGCACCCGATCTTCACAAGGCCGCGGTTCCTGCCGGCGACGAAGATCAATGGCGGGCACATCGATCATGCGGTGATCTCGGATGGGTGCATCATCACCCGGGCGCGGATTCGCGAGAGTGCGATCGGGATTCGAAGCCTGATCTGGGAGGACACCGACCTGAACCGGGTGATCGTGATGGGCAATGACTACTACGAGTCGGCGGAGTCGATTCAGCAGAACCGCGAGGCGGGACGGCCTCCGGTGGGGATCGGGCCCCGGACGCGGATCGACAATGCGATCATCGACAAGAATGCGCGGATTGGCGCGAACTGCGTGCTGTCGCCGAAGGGGAAGGCCGACGACGTGGATCACCCGTTGTACTACATCCGGGACGGGGTGTTGGTGGTCCCGAAGAACGGGGTGATCCCGGACAACACGGTGATCTGACCGCTTCTCATGGGTCTCTGGCGGCGGATCCTGCGGTTGGGGCGCGCGCTTGCGCTGGCGCTGGCGCCAATGGGGGTGGCGCTGGCGGTGACGGGTCAGGCGACGCCGATGCCGGATTTCCGGCTGGAGGACATCAATCCGGGTTCGCCCCGCGCGGGAACCGGGGTGTCGCCGCGGGACTACGTGCTGGGGATTTCGGTATTCTATTTTGCGTCGCTGGGGTGCGATTACTGCCGGACGCAATACGGGCATCTGGACGCGGTGCTGCGGGAAGTGACCGCGGCGCGGCCGGGGTTGCGGGTGTCGATGGTGGCCGTCAACCACGCCAGCGACGGGACCCGGCCGGCATTGGGCGAGGCGGTGAACGGAGCGATTCCCTGGTTGCAGGATACGGCGGCGGTTGGGGCGTGGGCTCGTTGGGGGGTGGAATGGCGGGACCTGGTGGTGCTGGATGCCTTCAACCGGCCGGTCAGCCGCGACAATCTCACGGAGAGGGATCTGGGTGAACCGCGGCGCCGGGAGATCCTAAGGGACGGACTGCTGGCGTTGGCCGAGCCGGTGGATTCGGACGGCGATGGTCTGCCCGACGTGTGGGAGATTTACTGGTCCGGGGGTCTGGGGTTGGCACCGGACGAGGACCCGGACGGGGACGGATTTGACAACCGGACCGAATGGGCGATGGGCACAAACCCGCTGGATGGGGGGTCGCGGCCGCAGGTTTCGCTGACGGCGGAACGGACGGGGGAGTTGGGGGCGTTGCCGCGCGTGTGGGTGACGTTCCGGCGGTTCGGGGGGCGGGTGCCGTTGCGGGTGGAGACGTCGCAGGACTGGCTGAACTGGGCCGGGATGGACGTTTGGGCGGAGGAGGCGGCCGGGTATCGGGACACCTACGATGGCACCGGGACAGTGCAGGTGCGGTTTCCGCTGGCGGGGGTGGGGGAGTCTCCGTTCGGCTTTGTGCGGGTGCGGGCGGTGCGGGATGGGGCGGTCAGTTGGTGAGGTATTCGCGGGGATCGACGATTTTTCCGGCCACGGCGCTGGCGGCGACGGTGGCGGGGCTGGCGAGGAAGACCTGGGATTCCTTGTGGCCCATGCGGCCGGGGAAATTGCGGTTGGTGGCGCTGATGCATTTCAGCGGGGTGTTCATGCGGCCGAAGGTATCGACGGGACCGCCGAGGCAGGCGGCGCACCCGGCGTTTTCGGTCATTTGCACGCCGGCGGAGACGAGGATTTCCCAGATGGTCTGGTCGCCCCAGCGGGTGGACTGGAGGTCGTGGACGATTTCGGGAGTGGCGGGGACGCCGAAGGTGTCGATGGTCACGTGGCGACCCTGGAGGACGCGGGCGAACTCGACGAAGTCGCTGGTCTTGCCGCCGGTGCAGGAGCCGACGTAGGCGCGGTCGAGCTGAATGTGGCCGAGTTCCTTGGCGGGCTTGCGCTGGCCGGGATCGGGGTGGCAGGCGACCGTGGGTTCGAGGCGGTCGAGATCGACAACGAGATCGTACACGAAGCGCTGGTCGGCGTCGGGTTCGACGGGTTCGTAGCGCTGGAGGGTGCCGTTGAGGCGGGTGCGGGACTCGACGAACTCGGCGGTGCGGGCATCGAAGGGGAAGATGCCGTTCTTGCCGCCGGCCTCGATGGCCATGTTGGCGATGGTCATTCGGTCGTCCATGCTGAGGCTGGCGACGCCGGGTCCATCGAACTGCATGGCGCGGTAGGTGGCGCCATCGAAGCCGATCTCGCCGATGACATGGAGGATGATGTCCTTGGCCATGACACCGGGCTGGAGATGGCCTTCCAGGCGGAAGCGCATGGTCTCGGGGACCTTGAGGAGGAGCTTGCCGGTGCCCATGACGAAGCCGGCGTCGGTGTTGCCGATGCCGGTGGCGAACTGGTTGAAGGCGCCGGCCATGCAGGTGTGGGAATCGGTGCCAAAGAGGACTTCCCCGGGGCGGGTGTGGCCCTTTTGAGGGAGGGCGGTGTGGCAGACGCCGGCGTAGCGGCTGCCGTACTGGCGCTGCAGCGGGCCCTTCGTGGTGTCGAACTTCCACGAGCCTTCGGGATCGTCGATGACGTCGTAGAAGTAGGGGAGGCCCTGTTCCCTGGCGAAGGCACGGAGCAGATCGACGTTGCGGTTCGACTTGGAGTCGGCGGTGAAGATGTAGTGGTCGGGGATGATGACGACGCGGCGGGGATCCCAGACCTTGGCGGCCTTGCCGAATTCGCGATGGAACACCCCGATCGTTCCGGGGCCGCAGACATCGTGGGTCATCAGGATGTCGGCCTTCACCCAGACATTGTCACCGGCCTGGACGGAGGATTTGCCGGCGGCGCGGGCAAGCAGTTTTTCGGTCAGCGTCATGGTTGAAAATGGGATTGGCGGCGCGGGCGCAGGGCGGGGTCACCTCCAGTCTTACCGGGGCTGCCCGAAAGCCGGGAAGCCATCGCCGGGATCGTGGGACAAGGGGAGAACCGGTCACGCGCCACCGTTGGGAAAGGATAGCCGGTCCACGGCAAACGGTGCAACGGCGATCGCGGGTCAGTGGGTGAGGAGGTGAAAGACGATGTTGATGCCGATGGGGTAGGCGGACTTTTCGGAATAAGTGGTGAAGAACCATTCGCTCGATCCCTCTTCCTCCCATCCGTCGGCGAGGTCGGTGTTCCAGCAGAGGAGGATGACGATGCGACCGCGGTCATCGAGGAAGGCGCGGTAATCGGCGGGCTGGGGCGATTCCCAGGAGATTTCGTCCTCCCAGGTCCGGTACGGATCGGGCAGGTGGCGGGTGCGATGGGCGGAATCGTCGCTGGGAATCTGTGGTTTATTACGGATGGGATAGGGGATGTTGAAGATCGGGTGATCGAGAGGGAGCGACACGGGGTCGCGGTCCGGGAAGATCTTGCGGAATTCGCCAACGATGTGGTTCCACATGCCGTCGCCCCAGAAATCGTCAACCATGAGGAAGCCGCCGTTGAGGAGGTAGCGGCGCAGGATTTCGGCCTCCTCGCGACTCAGGGTGATGCTGCGGGGATCCGACATGTACACGAAGGGATAGTCGAACAGGCGGGGGTCCTCGATGGCCACGACCGTACCGTGGGGATCGGTGCGCATCGAGGTGAGTTGTTCGAGGCGGTAGGAGAGGTTGAGGTCTGCGCCCGGGTAATCGACCCGCCAGCCTCCCCGGCCGCGGGATCGGAACTGGAGCCGGGCGAAGGTGAAGACATCGGCGCGGAAGGCGGGGTCCACGGTCCATTCCGGCACGCCGGCGCGGGAACGGGGACCGGGATTGCGGATCAGGCCAGAACGCAGTTCGCCCTCAGCGGGTTCGGCAACCGGAGCCTGACGGGATCGTTGTCCCAGGGCGACCCAGGCGCCGGCGAGGACAAGGCACAGGACGAGGGCAATCCGAAGGCGGGTGCGAGGGTGGGGGATGGGCGACGCCGTGGGCTGCATGGACGATGCGACGAATGTGAGGGAACTCCGCGGTGCGGCGGGGGGAACGTCAAGACTGGCGTTCCGAAGGCCGCGAACGCCTCCCCTGAGCAAGCAGTAACCTTGGGTGCGCTGCCTGGAGCAAATCGCTCAAGTGCATCGTCATTCGCCAATTCCGTCTCTCCGCTCCGATACGCGCCTCGATCACTCCTCGGATTGTCCGAGATGTAGCGAGTTACCCCACTGCATCCACTTGCAGATCGCGCAACACGGTAAGCCCCGGGATCGGAGCCCCTCGAATGGTACGTGCGCCGCTCTTGCGCCGCTTGCCGAACTTGTCCCGGTGCCGCTCCCACATCTGGTTCACGAACTCCTTCGAGCCCAGGAACACCCCGTCCGTCATGTGCCGGATCCGCAACCGAAGGATCTGACCCAGCGGTAGTTGACCGCCCCTCGCCAGTTCCGCCCGGATCGCCTCCGGTTCCAGCACCCGCTTGTCGCTCCGTCCCGACGTCCCGCCAATCACATAAAGCGCCAGGCGATATTCTGCTGACGCCGCGCTCCAGTCGGTTGCGCCCAGAAAGCCCATGATTCCGCGGCGGATGACCTTGTCGCCGGTGAGGGCGGCGGCGTAGCCGCAGAAGCGGTAGTCCTTGGGATCGTTGACCAGGCCGGCGCGGACGGGGTTGAGGTCGATGTAGGCGGCGATGGCGCGCAGGGTGCTGGGGCAGTCTTCCACCAGAACACTGCGGAAGCGTTCGCCCCAGAGGTAGCCGGTGCGGTCGTGACGGCGGTTGTACCAGCGGGAGAAACGCTGCTTGAACTCCTGGAGGAAGACGGAGAGGTCGGCGATGCGGGAGAGGACGGCCTGGCGGATGTCGTCTGGGATGGGTTGACCCTTGTTGAGGGCGGCGCGGGCCAGGGTGGGGAGGGTGGCCTTGGGCCCGTAGAAGTCCTCGAGTTTGGCGAGGATGACGTCGTCCGGGATGGAGTCCTCGAGGGGTTTGGGTGGGACGCGGATGAGGAGATGGAAGTGGTTGGACATCATGCAGAAGGTGATGATGTCGATGTCGCAGAAGCGGGCGAGGTGATGGAGGATGTTGAGCAGCTTGTGCTTGGCGGAATCGTCGAGGAGAGGGAGGCGGCCGGCGACTCGGGACATGCAGTGGTACGTCGCGTGCGTAGAGGGATCGGCGGTGATGCGTGGGGTTCTCATAGGGTGGGATTAGGGCGAGCGGGTCCAAGCTGCGTTGGTGAAATGCTGGGCTGCGCGGTGTGCGGAGGGCAGGGAGGGAACTGAGCGATGGGGCGACAGGATGGGTTGGGATGGTAGGCGTTTTCTGCGTGTGATTCTCAAGCACTGCGAAAGAGCTGTCAATTCAAATTGACTGCCTTAATGTCAATTCAAATTGACTGCCTTAATAAACTAACCGTCAATTAAAAAGAGTCGGGCTTAATAATCTAGGGCTCGGGCTGGTGGTTGGGGTGGTTGGGGAGTTCCCTCCTCACCCACAACTCCGGGATGCACGGCATGTCGTCTCAAGGCAGAGAAAGGGGTGGTCATCCTGCAGATCCTCGATGTAGATCGGCATCGATTCCAGTGGCCGGACCATGAACGCGAGGCATCCCCAACCGACAGGCTCCTTCCGCCAGACCGGTTTCACCTTGATCGAACTCCTGGTGGTCATCGCCATCATCGCCATACTGGCTTCGCTGCTGTTGCCTGCCTTGAATCGCGCCAAGGATAATGCCCGAGCTGTCGTATGCCTGGGCAACGTCCGGCAAAACCTTCTGAACTACCGGCTGCTCATCGATGACCTTGGCGATCAGAGCCTCGACCATCCGGAGATGTTTCGCTGGTGGACCGCCGAGGTCGGCCAGCCGAATTCCACCTGGGCGTGTCCCTCGGCGCCGGTACGGCTTCGGTCCACCGATACCATCGATTCCGCCTGGCGCATTGGCGGTGCCTTTTGGGGGGTGGAGACATGGGAGGTATCCGTCTCCAATCGCACCGGAGGGTATGCCATGAATTGGCACCTCCTCGAACTCAGTTGGTACCGGAATGGACCCAATCCGCCGACCCCGGTTCAGATCGCCGACAACTTCACCCGAGAGGGACAGGTTCAGGCGCCTGGATCGACGCCCGTTCTCGCCGATGGCCGCCGATGGCTTGCCAATCCGCATGCGCATGAACCGGCCGCAGCTCAGGTGGACCCGTTGTCCTCGGGAACCTCGCCGCATCGCGGATCGAGCTTTCCCATGCCGGTGGTGGCCATCCCACGCCATGGGAGCCGTCCGCGACCGCTTCCTGACCTCTGGTGGTCAGGACCTTCGCTGCCGGGTTCCATCCATGCCGGCTTCTTCGATGGACACGTGGAACCGGTGAAACTTGACCGGCTTTGGGAGCTCCATTGGCACGTGGACTACGTTCCGCCGGCCACCCGGCCCGGGATTCGATGAACCGGTATCCACGGCGGAAGGCAGCTCAGGATGAAGCCGCAACGGGCTATTGGAGCGACGCGCGTTGGTGGGAAGGGTCACCTCTCAGCCTCTTGCAGCAGGCCTCTTACTCGTGATCGTGATCGTGATCGGGCTGTCACCTTCCGCCATGCCCTTCCGGGATGGATTGCACGTCGTGTCGATAGCTCGGGGCACGGCGCGGCAAGGGTGGATGGGATGGAAAGGGAGCCTGCGGCGTCGATCCCGATTCCGATTCCGACCCCGACCCCAACGGTCCCCTCGTCGTATCCCTCGACCGATCGAATCTCCGGCACCATGGAGATGCGCCCAACGGACGGCAGCTTCCGCGTGGATGACATCGCTCCGGGCGAGTATGAACTTCAGATCCGCGTGACGCAGCCTCCCCGAACCCAACAGGAACGCTGGATGCGGAGTCAGCCCCTTCTCGGCTCGCTGACTCGCGATGTCGGTATTCCAGACGGCCGTGGCCCGATCGACCTTGGCCTGTTGGAGATGACCTGGGCCGAGTCCGTGGAATCCACGAGGTCCTCCCCTGTGGAACTGTCCCTGCCAACCCTCGACGGAAAACGTCTCGACCTCTCCGATCAACGCGGTCGTCCCGTCCTGCTCGCCTTCTGGGCCGCGTGGTCGGAACGAAGCATCGAGATGCTCACCCGCCTGGAGGACCTCCGTGGTCGGCTCGGAACCAATGCCCCGGTGATATTTGCCGGGATCTCCATCGATGCGGAAATCGGCTCCGCGCAAGAAGTGACGCGAAGCCGGAACATCCCCTGGCCTCAAGGGCACCTCGATGGCGAAACCCGCGCAACGGTCACCGCTCAATTCGAATCCTCGCCGTGGCACCGCACCACGAAAGTCGCTTCGTCACCAAGGTCGATCCCGGGGCCGATCCGGTCACCGTCACTCTCGAAGCGTGGGATGAGGACACCTTTTCGGAGGAACACCGGATCATCGCTCTTTTCATACGCGCTGATACAGAAGAGTGGGGGTAAAGCGCGCCTTGACCATCGCCAGCCCGCCATTGGAGATTCCTTCGGATGCAGGCAGGCGACCAGGGAAACCAAGGCGCGGGGGGGGTTGCCACGACTCATTGGAGCCTGATCCTCGATGCTACGACTTCGACTTCAGCCTCCGAATTCGCGCTGCGGGAGCTTTGCCAGACTTATTGGGGGCCCCTCTACGTCTTCGCGCGCAGGCGCGGCCTGCCGCCCCCCGAGGCCGAGGACCAGACTCAGGCTTTCCTCGCCGCCTTTCTCGCGGGCGATTACCTGTCGCGGGCGGATCCCGAACGCGGCCGCTTTCGCTCTTTCCTCGTCTCATGCTTCGAGAACTATCTCCGCAACGAATGGCGCCGGAGCCAAGCCAGGAAACGCGGCGGTGATCAACGCTGGGTGACCTTGGACGTTGCGCTGCTCGAGCAAGCTGCCGGCCCGGCAAGCGAATCCCTGCCACCCGACGTTGCTTACAACCGCCAGTGGGCACGGTCCTTGTTGAACGTCGTCTTTCGCCGCCTCCGGGAGGAATGGGCCGCCTCCGATCGTCTCGGGCTGTTTGAGCAACTCGAACCGCACCTGTGGGGCGACGTCACCGCCGTTCCCTACCCTGACCTCGCCCAACGGTTCGGCCTCACGCAGGTCAACCTTCGCGTCATGCTCCATCGCCTCCGTCAACGCTATCGGAGTATCCTCCTCGAAACCGTGGCTCAGACTGTGGCCGATCCCGCCGAAGTCGACGGCGAACTCCAGTTCCTCATCCAGGTACTGCGCCAATAAACTCCCAACGAAACCAGGTGCATGTTTCGAGACGAAGGTTCACCGACGGCTCTCAAAGCGACTTGAGAAACTCGACCAGTTCCCACTTCTCTTCGTCACTCAGTTCCGTGGTTCCCCAGGCGTGTCCCGTGTTCGCATTGCCGGGGCGCCGTGTATCGAACACCGACGAGACACCGTCAGCGTCCGGTGTCGTCTGATAGCCCACGTGGACCGGGTCGTACTCCCGATTCCCTACGTGGAATTCAACAGGGCGTTCCTCCGGCCGTTGGAGGAGTGACCAGAGATTCGGAACGGAACCGTTGTGCAAATAGGGCGCCGTCGCCCAGACGCCATTGAGCGGGCGCGCACGATACACAGGTGTCGGCACCGTCGAGACCGTCCGAATCGCCATGTACTCCTCCAGAGCCGCCTCAAACGCCGGGACGGGCTGCCCGATAATGGTGCCCGCAACGGCATTGCCGAGGATGTCGGCCGCCAAGGCACTGTCCCCGAACCGCGTCCCCAATACGACGAGCGACGGACGGTCCTTCAGTCGCCCGGTGGCAACCTGTCGCAGCGCGCCCGTGGCCATCCCGGGATCCGTCTTCGTCTCTGAAATCGGAACCAGGACGACCTGGATCCGGCGCGAGGGATTGGTGCGATCAAGGAGCGCATGGCAGCTTACGCAATGCCGGTCATAGTGCCCACGACCACGCGCCGCCTTGGAAGCATTGATAGCCGTCAGAAACTTCTCCGGCCACTGGGGCGACCACAAGGTGTCCAGCCATTTCTCGAGCAATCCCATGTTCTCCACGCGCACGGACGATTCGTAACCCTCCAAGCCGCGCTCCGGTTGGATGTTCACCCGCGCAAAGGCCCCCAGCGCCTCCCCGATGTTGCGAGCCAACGGGCCGATCCCGCCGTTATGGGCAATCCCGTTCCATTGCACGCGGTCCATCTGCGGCGTGTCCCACAGGCTCGGGTACGACACCGGCGCATCCGGCGGCTTTACATTGTCGGCCACTCCGAGGTCATGGCCCGCTACTTCATTGAAGATG
Source organism: Verrucomicrobiia bacterium (assembly GCA_019634625.1). NCBI lineage: Bacteria > Pseudomonadati > Verrucomicrobiota > Verrucomicrobiia > Verrucomicrobiia bacterium. The sequence goes on along the minus strand of JAHCBA010000008.1, from coordinate 43,063 downwards.
TTGCCAAAGGCATCCAACCTCGCGTACCCCGGCATTCCCGCCCCCGGCGTCGGACGATTCCGCCGATTCCTCGCGACGATATCCCCCGTCACCGCTTCAAGTTTCGCGCGCAGTTCGGCTGCCCCACTCGGATCGCCCCCACCGCCCTGCACCGCGCGGGCGAAACGCTGGAACTTTGCGTCCTCACGCTGTGTTGCTGTCAGCGCAGCCGCGAGGTCAAAGAAGAATGATTCGGCGTCAGCCAGTGTCGGCCCGCCGTCGATCCGGATGCCCACACCGCGATACCGCAATTGACCCGTGTGACAAGCCGCGCAGGTGACGCCAACCCACGACTCACCCGATCGTTCATCCACATCCTTCACAAAGCCGACCGGTAGCCCATCCGGGTTGTGACGCGTCGGCCTCGACGCCAGCCAACGATACCGATCGATGTTCTGGTCCGATGCAAAGGGCGCCTCACTCCGAGCCTGTTCCAGTGCGAGAAACCACGCGTACGGCACAATACGCGACCCTTGCGAGGTAAACCAAAAGAGTTCCTGCTCCTCCGCGGTCCAGCCCTGATCGAGGCTCACCACCGTTCCAATCGCTCCGGGCACTGGCGTCCCTGTCGTAATCTCCGGCGGCCGATGCGCGCAGCCTCCCGGCAAAGCGGCCGCCACCAATAGGGCCGGACCAATCCAACGTGACACTGGTGCGTCTTCGATCAGGGTGCGCATAGTTTCGAAACGATTGGGTTGTGGTTCATACGGTGAGATCCGGCAGCCAACCCCTTCACAGGACCGGCAGGTCCTCTCCAACAGATTAGTGCGTCCTCCGCGATCTGTTACATCGCACCCCGAATCTGGAGCGCGTGTAACAAATGCACCGCTTCCTACTAATCAGGATGACGATTCCTTTCCGAAGCAGCGATGAATGCGCTCGAACCCTTGTGGCGTATATCAATCGGAGACGCCCGCATCGTTGTCGCGGTCCTCGACGGACCCATCGATCGGCGCCATCCCGGTTTCGAGGGAGCCGACCTCACTGTCCTCAACGCCCTGACCACTCTCGGGTCGGACGTCGGAGCCGCCGATCACGGCACCCACATTGCCAGCTTGATCTTCGGTCAGCCGGGAAGTCCCGTTCCTGGCGTCGCGCCTCGTTGTCGCGGCCTGATCATTCCGATCTACCGCGCGACACCCGAGGGAGGAGCCACCTGTTCGCAACTTGACCTTGCGCGCGCCGTCGATCTCGCCACGGAACACGGCGCCCACGTCATCAACATCAGCGGCGGCGAGCCCGGCTCAAGACGCACCGCGGACCCCCTGCTCGCCAACGCCATCAGGCGCGCCATCGATCGTGGTGTCCTGGTGGTCGCCGCCGCCGGTAATGATGGCGACCCGGAGGACCAGGTCCCGGCCGCCCTCCCCGGCGTCCTCGCCGTCGGCGCCGCCGACGAACACGGCGAGCCTGTCGATTCCAACAACTGGGGCGCCACCTATCGGGTCCAGGGTGTGCTAGCCCCCGGCACGAGGGTTCGCGGGGCCCTCCCCGGGGGTGGAACCGACGAGCGCAGCGGTTCGAGTTATGCCGCGCCGCGCGTCGCCGGCGTCGCCGCACTGCTCCTGAGCATCCAGCTCCAACGAGGTCTCGCTCCAAACTCCGCGACGATCCGCACCGTCCTCCTCGAAACCGCCGATCGTTGTGATCCCCGGACCGCGCGGGATTGCCGGCGATGGTTCGCCGGACGTCTCAATCCCGCCGCCGCCCTCGCCCGAATTCTCGCCGACACCGGAACGCGCCGCGCGCCAGCATTCGAACCTCCAACCCGTTACTTGCGCTTTCACGGCGTTCAACCTCTGGAAAGCAGATCGAACCAAGCACGAACCAACAGAAAGGTGCCCGTCATGTCCGAAGCAAACGAATCCACCCACGGCGACACCGTCGCCACCCCAATCGTGAACACCGAGCCCCCCGGGCCACGGACTCTCCCGGGATCCCCCTCCGCACCCGCCCACGCGATGCGCGAGGCGGAACCGGCTGCTGGAATTCAACCTGCTGGCTGCGCGTGCAGTTGCGCGTGCGGCGGTGCTCCCGCGCTCGTCTATGTCCTTGGCCAGATCGGTTACGACTTCGGTTCCGAGGCGCGTCGGGATTCACTGCTCCAGCAGACCGGCAAGAACGTTCAGGACCCGGGGCAGTGGCTCGCGGCAGTCGAGGCCGAACCTGCCCTCGCGTCCAGTGTCATCTGGACACTCAACGTGGACGCCACACCGATTTATGCCGTCAAACCAGCCGGTCCCTTCGCCACCGAGGGCTACCTGCGCCTGCGCGAATTCCTCAAGGCCCAACTCGCCGAAGGCATCGAACGCGTGTCCATCCCGGGTGTGCTGCCAGGCGGCGCGCGCCTTCTGAGCGGACCGGTCGTCCCCGCGATCGTCCCGGAGGTTCGCGGCATGTACAACTGGTCTACGGGCGCCCTGGTCGATTCAGTCCTCGGTCCCGCACCCAAAAAGAAGGACGAAGCCGAACACCACGCCGAGCAGACCTCCGGCATCTCCCGTTTTCTCGAGCGCGTGTATTACGAAGTTCGGAACCTGGGGGTGACCTCAGCGGATCGAGCGATGAATTACGCCGCCACGAATGCCTTCCAGGTTCAAACGGTCTTCCGCTCGGCCATCGAGGGCGGCTTCAAGCTCGACTGCATCGAGGTGGAGCGAAGTGTCATCTGCCGCCCGGGGTCCGACTGCTGGGACGTCAAACTCACCTTCTTCCATCCCTCGCGCCGCCTCGAGCAGGCCCGTCGCGTGCACCGCTTCACCATCGACGTCAGCGACATCGTCCCGGTCACGGTTGGACGCCCGCGCCATTGGGAGGTTTACTGATCCCACCGATCGCCCGCGGGAGGCGTTAAAGAGCATGCCCCAATCCGACATGCCCTCACCCCCGGCCGGAGGTCCCGCGAAGGCCGGAAACAAAGAAAAACCATGAGACTACCCCTACAAGCCAGACCCATCCTTCGACACGCCTCCGGCTCCGTGACCCGGACGCGCCACATCCAACCACTGCATTGCAGTGTCATCGACAGTATCAAATGCGGGGTCAGCGGCGCCGCCTTGGTCGCCGGCCCTTGTGATCCAGTGGGATTCCCCGAGGATCTTCCAGCCTGCGTGGCGGCGGCCGTCGGGTACTTCGACAAGTGTCACGATTGCCTCGCCCACGCGGCCAAAAAGGCCATCTGCTTTGCGGTGCAGGAAGCTGGGAAGGCACATATTCCCATCCCGCCTCAGTTGCAGGCCCTTTGTTCCTGACAACCGCGCCCCCGGTTGGGCACGCCTTTGTCCATCGCGGTCCCCTGAATCGGGGTGTTCGTGAAGTAGAGCGACACGCCCCCGGCGCGCCGCACAGCGCGCGCCGGGGGCATGAATCCTCTCGTCAAGCGCCTACAGGTGGTTCCACGGTTCTGCCAATCCATGGCAGACACATCCCTCTGCTCGGTTTGCGGTTCGTCGCTTCCGCCGTTTGCGGACGCCCACGCCTGCCCCGCCTGCCTGCTCGGTTATGGATTGCGGCCAATCGACGAGGACCTGAAGGCCGAACTCATCGCCATCACAACGCCTGGGGATCGGGCGGCATACATTCATCAAACCTGCTCTGGGAAACACGCCCTCAAGGCTCGCTTGTTCGCGTGGCTCGCCAGCCTTGGCGCCCCGGCCGACTCCCCGGAACCCTTTCCACTCGCCGACGATCCCGACCTCGAACACGCCTGCCTCGGACATTACCGACTCCTAACCAAGCTGGGCGAAGGGGGCTTCGGAACCGTTTACCTCGCCAACCAGGACCGGCCCGTCAAACGCTGCGTTGCGGTAAAGATTCTCAAGTCGGGGATGGATTCCGAACGGGTCATCAACCGCTTTGAGACCGAACGCCAGACGCTGGCCCTGATGGATCATCCGAATATCGCCAAGATCTTCGATGCCGGACAAACCCGCTCCGGCCGCCCGTTCTTCGTCATGGAATTGATCTCCGGCGAGCCGATCACGACGTTTTCCACGCGGCATCGCCTGGGTATTCGTGAACGCCTCCATCTCTTCATTCAAGCATGTGACGGCGTCCAACACGCCCACCAAAAGGGGATCATCCACCGAGACCTTAAACCGACAAATATCCTCGTGTCCACGGGGGACGATCATCCGATCCTAAAAATCATCGATTTTGGCATCGCCAAGGCCACTCAACCGTCCTTGTCCGATCTATCCCAGCCTGCCACCACCCTGCACCAATTCATCGGGACACCAGCCTACATCAGTCCGGAGCATGTCCTGACCGGTGCCAAGGGGGTGGACACTCGAAGCGACATCTACAGCCTCGGCGTCCTCCTCTATGAACTCCTCACAGGAGTCACGCCGTTCGACCAGCAGGAACTCCTTCGCGCCGGACTGGAGGGCATGTGCCGGATCATCCGCGAACGCGAGCCCGTCAAACCCTCGCTTCGCCTGCGGGGCCTCGCCGGCGACCCCGATACTCCCCGCCGTCGGCCTTCCTTCACGTCATTCCCAGCCGACCTCGACTGGATCGTCCTCAAGTCTCTCCAGAAGGATCGAAACCTTCGCTACGCAACGGCCAACGGGCTCGCCATGGAGATCCGCCGCTACCTTCGCGGTGAACCCATCCTCGCCCGGCCCCCCAATGCAGGCTATCGCGCCGGGAAATGGATCCAGCGCAACCCGCTTGTCGCGAGCCTCGGACTGCTGCTCGCCCTCGCCTTGACCGTCTCCGCCATCGTCGGAACCTGGGTATCGATCCGCGTCGCCCACGCCAAGACCGAAACCGACCGGGCCAATCAACGCCTCGCCCAAATCGTCCGCCGCCTCGAGTGGGAGAAAGCTGAGGAATTCGTCGCCGACAATCAGCGGTATCGCGCCCTCCTCTGGTTCGCACGGGTCCTCCGGGAAAACCCGCAGGACGCTGAAGCAGCGGCACGAGTCCTCTCAATGCTGACCCTGAACAACTTCGCCCTCCCGGCGGCGCCCCGCCTCGTCCATGACGGACCCGTGCAGTCCGTCCGCTTCAACGCGGACGCCAGCCGCGTCCTGACCGCCTCCGTCGACGGTATCGCCTGCCTGTGGGATACGTCCTCCGGTCACGAAATCCGGCGTTGGACTCACTCCGTCGAAATCACCAAGGCCGAGTTCGCCTGCGGCGAACGTCGCCTGATCCTCGAATCGAAAGAACACTTCCTTCGCGTCCTCGACGCCGAAACCGGCCACCTGATCCTCGAACGACCCGGCCGAAGGGAGTTCCCGGCAGGTATTGTCGCGGGTGACGACCGAACGCTCTTTGCCTTCGAGGACGACGCCACCCTAACTCTTTGGGACCTCGAATCCGGCCAACCGATCGGGGCACCTCGCACCTTGCCTGCCGCCGTGCGGGACGCGGATCAGTCCCGCGCCGCGGGGGTCGTAGGAGTGATCCTCCTCAATCGTGAAGTATGGATCCTGGATGCCCTCGAAGGCCGAACCATGGCCACGCTGAATGACTTCACAGAGCTGCCCGACCGACTTGCCTTCGCGCCCGACGGGCATCGGATCTTCATCGTCGTCTTCAATTCGCAGCGACTGGTGGCCTGGCCATTTCGCACCGCTGCGAAGGCCACCGTCCATTCCGTGCCGAGCCCGGCCCAGATTGAGAAGATCACTTTCACAGCCGATGGCCGCCGATTCGCCTCCGAATCCTATTTTGATTGGCCAAGACTGTGGAACGCCGACACGCTGGAAATCGTAGCCACCGCCCGCGAAGGCGAGAAAGGCAGGGGCGGATTCCGGGTGAGTGCCAACGACTCGGTGGCCGCCTCCTATAGCCAATTCGGCATGGCGCGAGTGTATGAGGCTCATGACCTCGTTCCGCTGTTGGAGCCGATCGACCATCAAGCCCCGGTGTCCTGCCTCGACCTCGACCCCACCGGATTCCGAATGGTGACCGGATCCCAGGATGGGATGGCGCGACTGTGGGACTTGCGAATGCGAGCGCCATCCCAACTCATGTTACCACCCACCGTTGGTAGAGCTGTCGAAGCCGAGTTCAATTCCGCTGGAACGTGTGTCCTCGTCAGCGTCCGTACCGACGCGCTCCGCCTCTGCGACTCGCACACCGGCGAATCCATTGGTCCCGATCTGGAGTTACCGCGACATCTCAAAGAACCGCACATCTGGCGCGCCTCATTCTCTCCGAACGGCGACCGCATCCTCGCCGCCGGACTCGACGGCAGAATCCAAATCTGGGATGCGGCGACCGGCCGGCCCGTCGTCGATTGGATCGTCCCACCGGATGTGATGGTCGCCAGGTTCTCCCCTGACGGTCGCCGGGTCGTGACCGGCGATAGCGAAGGCTTTGCGCGAATCGCTGATTCCACCACGGGCTCACTAGTCGAAGCCCCATGTCGAGGCACCGGCGAAGTCACCAGCCTTGCCTTCGACCCCCGTGGCGCCCGATTTGCCTCCGCCCACGCCGGCGGAACCGTCCTCTTCTGGAGCCTTGAAGATGGACGTCAACTAGGACCTCCACTGCGTCATCGCGGGATCGTCTGGGGTATATCCTTCAGCCCCGACGGCAGGCACCTCGTCACCGCCTCTGCCGATCGAACGGCCCGGATTTGGAATCCCGCCACCGGAATCCCCATCGCCAAGCCGCTACGCCACGAGGGTGAAGTTCTATCCTCCTGTTTCAGCCCCGACGGAAGCCGAGTCCTGACGACCGCTTCGGATGGCAGCGCGCGAGTGTGGGACGCGGCAACCGGAGATCCTGTCACTCCCCTCATGGAACACGCGCAGCCCACCTGGATCGGGCGCTTCAGCCCCGACGGACGCATCGTCGCAACCGGTTCGCTGGATCGCACCGCCCGTCTGTGGAGTGCCGAGTCCGGCTTTCCCTTGACTGAGCCCCTTCGCCATCCCTCGGGCGTTCTGCGCGTCTCCTTTAGTCCGGACGGAAATCGGCTTCTGACCTTCGGCGGTGAACGAGCCAGAATCTGGGAAGTATTCCCGGCGCCCGGTCCACCGCCGCCGTGGTTCGTCGAATTGATCGAAGCGGTCGCTGGGTTTCGCTGGATGCCAGACGGCCAGATTGCCCTGGCCCCGACCGACATCATCGCCCGCCTGCGCCATCACCTTGTCACAGACAAGGGCAACGACGCCTATACGCGCTGGGCTCGGTGGTTCCTGGTCGAACGTATGGGTCCACCCGCCCCCGTGTCCGCTCCCGCCACCAACCGTGCACGAGATCATTGATCGCGGTGCGGCGGGGTGAATGGTATGCGTGGCGGGGCCCAAACGGAGGCCGGGACGGAGGAGATGCATGGACAACGAATTGCGTGAGTGGCGGGGACGGATCGAGCGACGTCTGCCAGGGATGCTGGAATTGCTTCGATCCTGGGTGGGGGTGAACAGCCACACATCGAACCGGGCCGGGGTGGCGCGGCTGGGGCGGTTGACGGCGGAGGCGTTCCGGCCGCTGGGGTTCGAGGCGGATTTCGTGCCGCACGCGGATCCGGCGTTGGGCGATCATCTGGTGCTGACGCGACGCGGGCGGAGCGACCGGACGGTGGCGCTGGTGTCGCATCTCGACACGGTCTTCGAGGAGGACGAGGAGGAGCGGAACGGGTTCCGGTGGCAGGTGGAAGGGGACCGGGCCTATGGACCGGGGACGATCGACATCAAGGGGGGGTCGGCGATGATGCACCTGGTGCTGAGCGCGCTGGCGGAGGGTGACCCGGAGGCGTTCGAGGCGGTGACCTGGGTGGCGATGTGGGATGCCTCGGAGGAGACGCTTTCCGAACATTTCGCCGAGGTCAGCCAGGCGCGACTGGACCCGGACCGGACCTGCGCGGCGCTGGTGTTCGAGGCGGAGGGTCGGCCGAACGGGCGCCCGTCGCTGGTGGTGGCCCGGAAGGGACGTGCGACGGTGCGGATGACGGTCGAGGGGCGGGGGGCGCACGCGGGGGTCCGGCATGCAGACGGGGCGAACGCGATCACGCAGTTGGGCCGGCTGGTGGACCGGATCGCGGGCCTCACGGATTACGGGAGGGAACTGACGGTCAATGTCGGAAGGGTGGAGGGCGGAGGGGCGGTGAACCGGGTGCCGCATTGGGCGGAGGCGGAGGTCGAGTTGCGGGCGTTCCGTCCGGACGTGTTGAGGGCGGGGATCGAGGCGTTGCGGAGGATGGCGGGCGAAGGCGACGTGGCGAGCGTCTCGGACGGACACCGCTGCCGGGTGCGGATGGAGGTGCTGACGGAGAACCCGCCCTGGCCGAGGAACGACGGGACGGAAGGGCTGTTCACGATCTGGAACTCGGTGGCGATGGGATTGGGGGCGGGGTTGGACCGTCAGGAACGCGGGGGATTGAGCGACGGAAACTGGCTCTGCGGACGGGTGCCGACCCTGGACGGTCTGGGCCCGTACGGGGAGCATGACCACTGTTCCGAGCGAAGCGCGGACGGCTCGAAGGTTCCCGAGTATCTGCATCTGCCTTCGGTGGCGCCCAAGGCGCTGCTGAACGTGCTCGCGTTGCGCCGGTTGATCCGGGGATAGGGGCCTGTGGCGAATGGCGAATGGCGAATGGCGAATGGCGAATGGCGAATCTGGGGAGCCGTTTCGAGGTTGCGGCCTGACGGGTGAGGTTGGACAAGTTTGTCATCCATGAATGCCTCCGGCATCGGCCCGGCCGAATTTCGAACCACGCATTGGTCGGTCGTGCTGCAGGCGGGCGTGGGGGATGCACCGCGGGCTGCCGACGCGCTGGAACGGTTGTGCCGGGCGTACTGGCGGCCGATCTACGGCTACGTGCGGCGCCGGGGGTATGGTCCGCATGAGGCCGAGGACATGGTCCAGGGGTTCTTCGAGGGACTGCTGCGCCGGGAGGGGCTCCGCCAGGTGGACCCCGCGAAGGGACGGTTTCGATCCTTCCTGCTCGCCTCGGTCAACCATTTCCTGGCCAATGAATGGGATCGCAGCCAGCGGTTGAAGCGGGGGGGAGGTTGCGAGTTTGTGTCCATCGATGCGGAGGAGATCGAGGGGGAAGGGTTGGGGGAACTGGCGGATGAGGCCACGCCGGAGCGGGACTTCGAGCGGCAGTGGGCGCGGACGGTGCTGGCCCGGGTGGTGGACCGGCTGCGCGAGGACTACACGGCCTCCGGCTTCGGGGCGCGCTTCGAAGGTCTCAGGGAATTCCTGCTCGGGGACCCGGAAGGGGCCAGCTATGCGGATGCGGGCCGGCGTCTCGGGATGAGCGTGGCGGCGGTGACCTCGGCCATCCATCGCCTGCGGGTCCGGTATCGTGAGGTGTTCCGGGATGAAATCGCCCAGACGGTGGCGGACCCGGACGAGGTGGACGAGGAGATCCGGCATCTGGCGCGGGCGCTGGCGGGCTGAGCGCACTTTTTGGGAAAGGGCCGGCCGGGATTCCTTTTGGAACAGGTGGAACGACGCGATGCCAGAGGACCCATGTCCGACGTGAGCTTGAAATGTCCGGTGTGCCGTCAGCCCGTGGCGTCCGGTGCGCCGGCCGGATTGTGTGCGCCGTGCGCCTTTGCGCGGGCCCTGGAGCCGGTGGGCCGGACGTCGCCCGGCCCGGGAAGGGCGGAAGGCCGCGCGGTCTTCCCGCGGCCGTTCGGTGCCTACGATCTGCTGTCTGAGATTGCGCGGGGCGGCATGGGCGTCGTGTATCGGGCCCGCCACCGGGAACTGAAGCGGACGGTGGCGCTCAAGGTGATTCTGGCCGGGGAGCATGCCTCCGAGGATTTCGTCGAGCGGTTTCGCATCGAGGCCGAGGCGGCGGCGGGGCTGGATCACCCGAACATCGTGCCCATTCACGAGGTGGGCACGGAGGACGGCGAGCAATACTTCAGCATGCGGTTGGTCGAGGGCGAGACCCTGGCGGCCCGGATTGCCCGGGAATGGGCCCGGCCCGGGACGCCTCCCGACGGCACCGCCCGGCGGGCCTCGGCGCGGCTGGTGGCGACCCTGGCACGCGCCGTTCACTACGCGCACCAGCGGGGCATCCTCCATCGCGATCTCAAGCCGACCAATGTCCTGCTGGATGGGGAGGGCACGGCGTTCCTTACGGACTTCGGCCTTGCCAAGACGCTGGAGCAGGACAGCGGGGTGACCCGGACGCTGGCCGTGCTGGGCACGCCGGGGTACATGGCGCCCGAGCAGGCCCGGGGCGATTCCCGCCGGCTGACGGTAGCCGCGGATGTGTACGGGCTGGGCGCGATTCTCTACGAACTCCTGACCGGCCGTCCGCCGTTTGGGGGCGCCACCTCGATCGAGACCCTTCGGCGGGTGCTTGAACAGGATCCGACGCCCCCGCGGCGATTCCATCCCCAGGTTGAACCCGACCTCGAAACCCTGTGCCTCAAGTGCCTCGAAAAGGAGCCCGCGCTCCGTTACCCCTCGGCCGAGGCGCTCGCCGAGGATCTCGAACGCTGGCTTCGGCACGAGACCATCCAGGCCCGGCCCGCCTCCACGCCCGAACGGTTTCGCAAGTGGGTCCGGCGCCATCCCGCCGCCGCGCTCACCGTCGCCTCGGCCGCACTGGCGCTGATCGCCATTGCCGTGGTTTCGACAACCGCCGCCTATCGCCTCCAGAGGGCGCGCAACGCCGCCGAGCAGGCCAACACCCGTCTCGAACGGCATGTCCACGACCTGGAATGGCAGAAGGCGGAGGAACTGGCGGCCTCGGGCAGGATCGGGGAATCGCTCGCCTACTTCGCCCGGTTGGGCCGACGGGCCCACGACCCGTCCGTGCCGGCGGCCCGCATCCTGTCCATGCTCAGCTTCCGGAGCTTCCCGCTTCCCCAGGGTGCCCCGTTGTCCCATGGACGCAGCGTCAATGACCTCGACTTCTCGCCGGACGGGCGGCTTCTCGTGACCGGTTCCTCGGACGCGCGGGTCCGGGTCTGGAAGGTGGAGGATCGAACGCTGCTGGCCGCCTTCGAGCATCGGGATGTCGTCCGGTTGGTGCGGTTCCACCCGGATGGCCGGCGCGTCCTGGGGATCGGCCAGGATGGCGAGGGCCGATTGTGGGCGGTCGATCCTGAGAGGGCTGTGGATCCCGTCGCGTTTGCCGCCGTGGCCTTGAACGAGCCCATCGCGGATTTCAGTCCGGACGGGCGGCGGCTGGCACTGCGGACGAGCATCAATGGATTCACTGTGTTCGATCCCGACACGGGGGAACGAACGCTGGGTCCGCTGGAGGGGGAGGATGGGTTGCGCACGCTTCGCTTCACCCCGGACGGGCGTGGGATCCTGACCACGGCCTTCGATGGGGTCATCGCCACGGTGCACGCCGAGGATGGCCTGCCCCTCGGACCTCAGTGGAAGCGTTCGCAGCCGGCCGCCAGCGGCCTCATCACGCCGGACGGGAGCCTTCTGGTGTCAGGGGAAGGCGGCAAAGCCGTGGTCTGGGATCGTGCCACGGGAGGGCTGGTGTCCGAGCTGGCGACGGGCCGGTCCGAAGTGATCCGGATGGCGTTGAGTCCGGGCGGGGATCGCCTGCTGACGCGGCCTTACCAGGAGCCGATGCAGGTGTGGGACCTGCGCGAGGGCCGTCCTCTCGGAGTTCCGCTCCGGTTTGCCCGGGAGTTCACGGACGGGACGTTTTCTCCGGACGGGAAGTGGATTGTGACGGCGTCCGTGGACGGATTGGCCCACATCGCCGATGCGGCCACCGGGGAGGTGCTGCTCCAGCCGATGCAGCACGACGGGGCGATCCATCGGGCGCGGTTTCATCCGGGGGGACGTCTGGTTGCCACGGCGTCCGATGATGGCACGGCCCAGCTTTGGGATGTCCGGATGGGGCTTCCGGAGGCGCGCCGGGTCGAGCCCCTCACCGATCTCCGGGAGGCGATTTTCAGTCCGGACGGCGGCTGGCTCTACACCAGTTCAGGGAATGCCATGCAGCGGCGGGTGGCATCGACCGGGGTGCCGGATGGCCCGCCGATGGTCCACACCAAGCCCGTCTTTCTGGCGCGGCTTTCGCCCGACGGAACGACCCTGGCCGTGGTGGCCTACGATTTTGCCACCCGCCTGTGGGACGCCGCGACCGGCACGGAACGGACGCCCCCGCTGATGCATGAGGAACAGGTGGCCATGGTCGCCTTCACACCGGACAACCGGATTCTGGTCACCGTGGCCACCGACCGGGCGGCACGGGTCTGGGATGCGGCCACGGGGGAACGGCTCAGTGGCGTCCTCGCCCATCCGGACATCCCGATCAGCGTGGACGTCCATCCCGACGGGAAGCGTTTCGTCACAGGGGCCTTCGATGGGCGGGTCCGGGGCTGGTCCATTCCGCGCGGGGAACTTCTTTTCGAGACGGAGTCCCACGGGAGCCGGGTCTGGACGGTGTCCCACGATCCGGCGGGGCGGCGGATGGCGAGTGCTTCGGCGGACCGGACCGTCCGGTTGTGGGAGGCGGCGACCGGGCGGCCGTTGCTGTCACCGCTGCCGCACTCCGGGAGTGTGCTGGCGCTTCGATTCAGTCCGGACGGCCGCTGGCTGGCCACGGCCACCGAGGACGGGCAGGTGCGGGTCTGGGACACGGTGCTGGGGCAGCCGGTTTCCCGGCCGATGCGGCATGACGGCATTGTGTGGAACGTGACCTTCGACGGGGACGGTCGGCGGTTGTTGAGCGGCGCGTTCGATGGCACGGCGCGGATCTGGGATGCGGCGACGGGGTTTCCCATCGGCGAATTCCTTCCCCACGGCGGCCCGGTGATCCGGGCGGTGTTTCGTCCGGATGGGCGCGGGGTGGTGACGACGGCGAACGACGGGGTGCTGCGGTTCTGGGACACGCCGGCGGTGCCGTCGCGGGTCCCCGACTGGTTTCTGGGGCTGGCGGAGGCGGTTGGCGGGAAGCGGTTCGGTGCGAATGGGGAACTCGAGAACGTGAACGTCATCGCCCTGGAGTCCGCACGACGACAGGGTTTGGCGACGCCGGAAGACGATTTCTTTGGGCGTTGGGCACGGTGGTTTCTCGAGCGGCGGCTTGGGCGACCGGTGCCGCCGTTCGATCCGTGAACCGGGCGCGGCTAGAGGTTCCAGGCGAGGTCGTCCTCGTGGTGGCGGTAGAACAGGCCAAGGATCCGGACCCAGACGAGGAGGAGATAGAAGCCGGTGGCGGAGACGAGGGCGCCGATGGCGAGCTGGACGGGCGACGGCATTCTCCAGTTTTCGGTGAGCAAGCCCATTCCGTAGGCGGAACCCATCAGGGCTGCGAGGAAGAGGACGACGATGCCGTAGGCGAGCGGGGCGCGGCCGATGGAACGGAGGATGAACAACGGGTTGATGGCGCCAAAGCTGTCGGAGAGGGCGAACCCGAGCAGGGCCATGGGGAAATAGGCGACGCCCAAGGCCAGCAGGGCGGGGGTCAGCCAGACGGGGCGGTTGGGAAAGGCTGGAACAAAGAGGGCGGGTCCGAAGCACACGATGACCAGGAGGACATACCTGGCGAGCATTTCGCGCATGGCGGCGAAGTCGAAGGCGACGCTCGACAGTGCAGGCATGGCGTCGTCGCCGCGCACCGTGGACTGGATCACATCACGGATGAGTTCGAAGACGTACAGGACCATCACCAGGCCGATCAGCATGCCGATGATCTGGAGGATCCCGGGCAGGATGCGGGCCACCAGTTCAAGTCCCACGAGAATGACGATGACGATCCAGGCATCGCCGCGGAACGGGTAGCCGAAGGCGCCCGGGAGAACGGTGGGGAAGGGGGGCAGATCGGGATCGGGAGGGGCGTCGTCGGGGCTTTCCGGTGCCGGCACAGGAATGGGACGGGAAGGTGCGGACTTACGGAGGGTCACGGGGGTGGCCGGGGTGAAGGCGGGTGCGGCGGGTGCGGCGGGTGCGGCGGGAGCCGGAGCGTCTTCGAGGGTGAGGGGCACGTCGCCGAGGGTGAGGACCTGGGCCGGCGCCCAGGGGCCGGCGGTGAAGGGTTCGCCATCGAGGGTGCAGCCGACGGGCGATCCGAAGTCCCGGGCGAGGACCCGTCCGTCGGGCTGAACGATCACGGCGCAATGGCGATCGGCGACGGAGGGATGATCGAGGACGACCGAGGCGGCGGCGGGGTCGCTGCCCAGGATGTGGATCCCGGGAGCGAGGGGGACGCGGTGCGGGGTGTCGCCAAGGTGGATGAGGAGGGCGGGCATGACAGGAGTGTGGATCCGGCTACGGGGAATGGAGACGCGGCCCGGGCCCGGGTTTTGTCTGGGCGCCCTTTCAACAACAACGATGGGTCCTTGCGGGTTGCAGGGAGATTGGGGATGTCAGGCCGGGCCCGGAGGCTGGCGGTTGGGCGGTTGGTGGGTTCAATCGGCGAGGGGGACCCCTTCGATGGCGAGGGGATCGAAGCGGTAGGGGTGATCGCGGGCGGCCCAGGCCATGCCGCGGAGGAGGAGCAGGCGGAAATAGGGATCGTCGAAGGTCCACATGTAATGGCCAAAGATCGAGACGAAGGCGCGTCCGCGGCTGTCAGGGGGCTCGAAGGTCCAGAAGACGGGGACGGTGGCGACGGTGTCATCGCCTGGATTTCGGCGCCGGTCATCGCCGCGATGGATCATCTCTTCGGAGGTGGCGAGGACCTGGATCCGGTTCGGATCGCCGACGAAGGGCCAGTAGGGTTCGTCCACGAACGGGATGGAGCGTGGGAGGCCGAGGAGGATGGGATGATCCGGGAGGGCGAGTTTGAGATCGACGGGGCCGTGGCGGTAGGAGGCGGCGGGGTAGGAGAGTCCGAAGCGGTCGGCGTGGCGTTCGCAATGCTGGTCGCAACCGATGGCCCAGTGGATGGTCACGGCGCCACCTCCGCGGTCCTGGAGGCGTTTGATGTCGGCGAGTTGGGCGGCATCCCAACGGGTCTTGAGGTAGAAGACCGCCAGGTCCACGCCCTCCCACTGTTCCGGCGTGGGCCATGGGAAGGCGGTGGAGACGCGGACGTGTTCGGCCTGGGCGAGGAGCGGGGCCCATTCGCGCTGCCATTTGGGGTAGTCATGTTCGCCGGGGCCGTGGTCCTTGGGGCCGGCGACGAGCAGGATATGAAGGGGACGGAGGGTATGGGGGGCGGGCGGAGCGAGGGCGAGGACGCGATGGATTTCGGCCCGGGAACGGGGTGGTGGGGCGGTGGCGGCCTGAAGGGGGAGGTGGGTGGCGGCGAGGACAGTGAGGGCCGTCAGTCGGAAGAGGGGGTTCATGGTCGAGGAGGGGGCGTGGAGGTCCGGAGGGCAGGTTGATTCGGGGTTCCGGGTCGATCCAGCGTGAATTGCGGTACGGCGGGATGGCGTAAGAAAATTCCTGAAAGGACGGGGCGGGATTGCTTTTGGAAGGGGTGAGAAGACCCGAAGCGTCCATGAAAGCCCTGTTCCCATCCCTACTTCGAGCGGTTGCACGGTCCGTGATTCCCGCGGTGTTGCTGGCGGCGGCACCGGCCATGGCCGCCCCGGTGATTCTGGAGGTCAGCACCACGCAGGACGGGCTGATCCCGGGGACGCAGGTTCCGGGCGAGCCGGGGGTGTACCATCCGGTGTCCGGGTCCTTGCGCTGGATGGTGCGGCAGGCCAACCAGACGGCGCCGGGCCCGGAGGTGATCATCCGGTTGCTGCCGAACGCGGTGCATCCGATCGAGCGCCCGACGGTGTGGGAGGGGATCAATACCGAGAACGACCCGGCGCTGGATCCATCGCACGGCGATATGGAGATCACCCGGAGTCTGACCCTGGAAGGCGGCGGGGCGACGATTGACGCGCAATCGATCGCGCGGGTGTTCAAGATCACGGGTCCGATCCAGGTCACGATTCGGGACGTCACGTTCCGGCGGGGCGGGCACTCGGCCCTGGGCGGCGCGGGTGCGTTGAACGGCGGTGGCACGCTGCGGATCACGGGGGGGGCGGAAGTGGACCTGCATGATGTGCGGTTCGAGGAAAGCGAGATCGGTGACGACCCCTCCGGCAGCGGCGAACGCCGCGGCGGGGCCATCCTGGTGACCGACAACGCCGGGGGCCGCCTGCGCGTGTGGAACGGCCACTTCGAGGATTGTCGTGTCCGGTCCGGCCACTTCTTCCAGCCGGTGGCGGGGGGTGCCATCTATCACGACAGCGGGAGCCTGCTGTTGAGCAGCAACGTGTTTCTCCGCTGCTGGACCCTCCAGGACAACACCGTCTCGTTTGCCACCGCCGGAGCGGGCGGCGGCGCGCTGTGCGTGGGCGGGGGCTCGGTGAACGTGCTGCACACGCGCTTCGAGGAGAATAGTGTGCGCGCCGCCCGCGGCGTGGATACCGGCGGATCGCTGTTGTCGGACGGGCACCTGTCTGAAGGCGGCGCGGTGCTGGTGCGGGCGGGCACGACGGCGTTCAGCGTCTTCGACTCCGTCTTTCTTCGGAACACCGCCAAGGGCAACCGGGGCGGGGCCGGCACGGGGAGCGATACCGGGCGGGCGGGCGGTCCGGCACGGGGCGGGGCGGTGGCCATCTCGACGGGCGGGGCTTCGTTCACGGCGCTGTTCCAGCGATGCCGTTTCGAGGACAACATCGCCTTTGCGGGGCCGGGCGGGAACAGCGGGGTTCAAGCCGGGACCGGCGGTCCGGCGGAGGGCGGTGCGCTCTACACCCGTCGCGGCACGCTGGATCTGCGGGACAGCCAGTTCCTGGGCAACCTTGCCGTGGGTGGAAATGGGGGCCGGGTTTCCGCCGACGCCGCGCCCCACGCGAAGGGTGGCCGGGGCGGCCTGGCGAGCGGGGGCGCCGTGCATGCTTCGCACGAGGCGCAGGCGGTCAACGTCACCGGCATTCCCCTCCAGTTGCCTGCCTCCTCCAACGAGGGCGAGACCCTGGTCGCCACCGCGCTGTTCGAGGGAAACCACGCGGTGGGTGGCAACGGCCAGGTCGGATACGGAAACGGGCCGGACGACGGGCGTGGCGGGTTGGCTGAAGGCGGTGCGATCGCGGTTTGGGCGCCGGGAGTTCAGATCGCCAGGGTGCTGGGTCGAAACAACACGGCGCAGGGCGGCCACGGCGGGGACGGCGACAGCGAGCGCTACAAGAACGCGTACCTGGCGGATGCGGACGGCAACTTCATCCTGGATGGCGGAGGCCAGCCCATTCGGATCACGGACGAACCCCAGGTGGTGCCGGGGATTCTGGTGAGCGGGCGGGGCGGCAGCAATGGAAGCGGCACCGGGGGATTCCTCGCGACCCGCTCGACCGTCGCCACGGTCCAGGATTCGGCACTGGTTCGGAACCAGGCTGTGGGGGGGCGCCTGGCCGGCCGCCTCTACCATCGCGTCGCGCCGGAGAACGGCGGGGTGTGGCATTTGCAGCGCCTGGATCCCGTGCCGCCGTTCGTCGCCGGCGTCGGCGGGTTTCGCTTCGACTGGCAGGGCGCGCATGGTGGCGATGGAGGCCGGGGTGATGGCGGGGCGATTCATGCGGTGGGAACCGGGCGGCTGGAGATTCTCGGGACCGGTCTGACCTTCAATGAGGCCCGCGGTGGCAATGGCGGTCCCGGCAGGGCGCTGGAGGGCTCTCTGGAATCCGGCGAGCAACGCGGCGGGGACGGCGGCGCCGGCGGAGGCGCCCGCGGCGGCGGCGTGCATCTCTCCGGGCCGATGACGTACCGGATCGAGTCGTCGTCGCTATTTGCCAACCTCGCCATCGCCGGCCGCGGCGGCAACGGCGGTCGGGGTCGCAACACCACCGCCCGGACCGGCAACCCGCTGGGCGGGCTGGGAGGGAACGGCGGGGAGGGCGGTGAAGCCCGGGGCGGCGGATTGTGGAGCGATGTGTCCGTGGTGGATGCCGCGCTCAACGCATCCGTCGTGAGAACCTACGCCGCACAGAACAAGGTGGCGGGCGGCGACGGCGGTCTGGGAGCCATCGGCGGGGAAGGTTGGGGTGATGTGGGCGGCCACGGTGGGGATGGGGGACGAGGAGGTGGAGCGGCGGGCGGCGCTTTGGATGTGGCGAGTCTCTACCTCGATCGCTCGACGCTGGACCGCAACCGGGTCTCCAGCGGTTGGGGTGGCGCGGGCGGGCTCGGCAACGCGGGCAATCGGGTGGGCGGGTTCGGCCGACCCGGCGGCGAAGGGGGTGAGGGTGGAGGAGGCGGTCTGGCCATTTCCGCCAGTTCCTCCTCCGGCGTGCTGCTGGTCCGCAGCACGGTGAGTTACAACCAGGTGCATTCAGGGTTCGGCGGGCACGGCGGCTTCGGGGGTGTCGGCGGGGAACACGGTGGCAATGGGGCCCATGGCGGCGCCAACGGGCTGAGCCGTGGCGGCGGCATCTACAACCTGGCGGGGGCCGGGAAACTGGTGGTCACCGACTCGACGATCGCCGGCAACCGCCTGGACGCCGGCGACGGCGGACTCCGCGGGCTGCGTGGCGCACACCTCGACGCCTTCGACCCGGCCACCGTGCCCACCGCGTACCGGGCGGGCACGCCGCCGATGGTGGTCATCGACCACATCCTCCAGCCCGGGCCACCCATCCGGGAAGGCTCGGCGGCCTTTCTTCAGGAGTACCAGGGTTTCCAACTCGGCACGGCTCCGCCCGGACCGGACGGCCTGCCGCTGGTGGCCCCCATGGATTTTGCGACACCCGGAGCGGATGCCGCACCGTTCAGGATTCCCGAGGTGCCCGCGGACACGGCGGAGATCACCCACTACGCGGTGAGTGCGGCTGCCGTGACGGGGATCGTCGCCACGACGGTCGTCGGTGCGGCGGTGGGCGCGATCTACACCGGGTTCTTCACCGGCTCGGTGGTCATCGGCGGTGGCGCCGCCATTGCCACAACCACCGTGGCCACGGTGGCGGCTGGCGGAGCGATGGCGGCCGCCGGAGGGTTCGTGATCGGGACGGTGGCGGTGCTTTGGGTGGCGCCCATTGCACTCTTCACGGTGGCCATGATCGAGACGGGCGGCGACTTCGAGGCGTCGGCGGCGTTTGTGATGGGCGCCGCGCCGGAACGTTACCAGGGCGTCAACCCGCTCCTGCTGCGAGGCACCACCTTCCAGGACGACGATGAAGGCGGCGGGACGGTCGAACCGCAGATGGGGCAGTTCGGTCTGCCGGGGATGTACCGGGCGCCCGAGGGCACGGGGATCTGGGGCGGCGGCACCTTGGGCGGCACGCTGGTGGCCAACAACGCCGGCATCCGCCGCACCCGGCCCACCACCGAGGCGACCGTCGAGGTGGGGGACGGTCAGGGCGGCACGATCCAGCGGCGGGTGATCGAGTACACCGAGGTTGAGGCGGCGGTGGGATGGGTGCTCGAAGTGGCCGGGGCGTACACCAGCCAGGGAGCGAACTTTCTCGGCAGTGTGAACCACTGGCCGGACCTGGGTCCGGTGTTCCTGCCGCAGCCCTCGGATTTCCATGGCATTCCCGGTGCGGAACTGGACGCGAAGATTGCCGGATCGGTGGCGGACCACGGCGGCGGCGTGCCCACTTTGAAGCTGTTGCCCGGCAGCCCGGCGCGCGGGGTGGCGGCCCAGGGCGGTGCCGCAGGTCAGTCTCAGAACGGCTACACCTGGGCGGCGGGAAGCCTGCGGGACATTGGCGCCTGGGGTGGACCGCCGAACCAGGCCCCGGTCGCGTTCAACCGGAACTACCGCCTCGTCCAGGGCAGTGGCGGCACCGTGGTCTTCAACGGGGCCACGATGCTGCAGCAGCAGTCGGATCCGGACGGCGATGAACTGACGGGTTACTCCCACATCGAGCGGATCGAGGGCGACGGCGATTGGCTGGTCATCGGGTTTGCGGGGCAACCGCCGGGATTCGCGCAACACACCTTCACGCCCGATCCGGCCTTCGTCGGGTACAAGGAGATCTACCGGTTCCGCGTCACCGACGGCGGCCTCGAGTCGAACCTGGGGGTCATCAGCCTTCAGGTCGTAACCCCCGAGGATGCGGAACGTTGTCCGTCCTGGGATGCGGACCGGCTGATCGTGATCAGCAGCG
Organism: Verrucomicrobiia bacterium; assembly: GCA_019634625.1. NCBI lineage: Bacteria > Pseudomonadati > Verrucomicrobiota > Verrucomicrobiia > Verrucomicrobiia bacterium. The sequence continues at coordinate 23,075 of JAHCBA010000008.1, read as the reverse complement.
AACCGACCACAGCGGATGCGGCCACCCGCGTCGAGCTGCCGGACGAGGCGACCGGCGACCACAACTTCACGGGTCCGTTCACGATCGAATTCTGGATGGCGATGACGCGGTCGGGTGGTTGGGCGCACGAGCACGAGGCGTTGGTCACCAAGGGCGACAGTGCGTGGCGGATCGCGCGGGGCGGATCGACCAGCAAGCTCTCCTTCGATGTCACCGGACTCGAGCCGCTGGTGCTGCGCAGCGAGCGGGATGTGAACGGTGGCTGGCACCACGTGGCCGCCGTGTACGATGGCCGGTACAAGTTCCTCTACATCGATGGCGAACTGGACGCCTGGGCCGAGGTCAGTGGCACCCCGGCGGTGAACCTGGAACCCGTGTGGATCGGGGCCAACAGCGAGCGGCCCGGCCGGAACTTCCGCGGATTCATGGACGAGGTGCGGGTTTGGAACCATGCCCGGTCGGCGGGGGAGATCCGCGACAACCTCGCCCGGACGCTCACCGGGTATGAACCCGGCCTGCTCACCTACTACCGCTTCGATGAACCGGATGGCGACGTCGTGCTCAATCGCGGCATGAGTGGCACCGCGCAGCCGGGTGCGGCGATCCGACTGGACCCGGCGAAGGCACCGGACCGCTACAACTCCTCGATCTCGCGCGTGGCCAGCCCGGTGCTGTGGGAGTTCGGGACGACGATCGTCGGGCGCCACGTCTTCTACAACCGGTCCGTCTTCGACGGGAACGATCCGGAGGCCAATGCGGCGGACGACCTGGCCATCGCCCCCGACAAGCAGGCGCTGCTTCCCGGCGAGAAGGCCACCGATGCCCACCGCACGTCATACAGCCGCGGGCTCAACGGCATCATGATCGACATCGCCCGGCCGCGGAACGCCGGGGCCCTGACTGCGGAGGACTTCGAATTCGCCCGGGGCAATGACAGCACGCCTGAACACTGGCTGCCCACCGAACCGCCGCTGAGCGTCTCGGTGCGTCCTGGCGCGGGTGTGTGCGGTTCGACCCGGGTCACGCTGATCTGGGCGGACTATCAAAAGGGGGCGGGCGCGCCGAACCAGGCGGTGGCTCAGGGCTGGCTGAAGGTCACGGTCAAGGCCAATGCCCGCACCGGCCTGCTGCGCGACGACACCTTCCACTATGGGAATGCGGTGGGTGAGTCGGACGATTCGGACACCCTCGTCTCGGCCCAGGACGCGTTGCGGGCGTTGAACCATCTGACCGTCAATGCCGGGATCGGGAATCCGCTCGATTTCAACCGCGACGGCCTCGTCTCGGCCCAGGACGCGCTGCTGGTTCTCAACCACATCTGGACCGGATTCCGCCTGCCCGATCTCCGGCACGGGAGCTGGGCGCAGCCGTCCATCGCGTGGTCCGGCGCCTCCGAGCGCGTGCTGCTGGCCGAGGCGCGACGCCTGGTGCTCGACGCCCTCGAGGCCATCGAGGCCGGTGGCGTTGAGATTGCCGGACTCGACCCGGCGGGGCTGCATCGGTTCCGTCTCGCGTATCGACTTCCGGTCGGGCGACAGGGGCGGCTCCTGACGGCCAACGCCTCGACCGGCCCGTGGACGGAGGTGCCGGGTGACCTTCTCGACGGACAGACCGGGGCCGGGGCCGTTCTGCTCGACGTCCCGCCCGACCAGCCTGCCGGATTCTTCCGGATCGAACTGGTTCCGCGCGCGCCCCTGGATGCGTTCGAGGACGACGTGCCGTCGTCCGCACCGCGGGGCGGCCAGTGAAGGCAGTAAAGGATGCGCAGCTCCCATCCGCTCCCGAGAGTTCCCACGATTCAAGATCCAACCTCCGCAGTTCCATGCCATGAAACCGTTCCTTCCAATCCCTGCAACATCCGGTCCTTCGTTCGTGGTCCGGCTCCTTCGAGCGCTTCCTGTCCGGCGAAAGCTGGGCGGGCTGATCCCGGCGGTGACGCTCCTCGCGGCGGTGAGTTGCCCGGCCGCCGTGCTCATCACGGTCGGGGACATCTCGCTGCTGCCCGGATTGTCGGGACAGCAGGTGGAGATCCGCATCGACCATGACGGTCCACCGATCGAGGTGGGCGGACTGGAGTTCGCCATCCAGGTGGCGGATGGGGGTCCGGCAGCCGGGGGAGTGGTGTCGGGTCCGGTCGTTCAAGCGGTGGATCTGCTGACGGGGACGATGTTCGAGGGGAAATCGTTCGGCGGGCAGTTCCCGTCCATCGACAACACCGGGCAGCAGCAGTTCTGGAATGTGCTGAGCCTGACGGCGGAACTGCCTTCCGGCAGCGGGCAAAGGCTGGCCCGGGTGACGTTCGATACCACGGGGTTCGCGGAAGGCACCTGGACCCTCTCGCTGGCCGGGATGCCGTTTGCGCAGACGCGGCTCCTGGACCGGGGTGGCAATCCGATCGACGTGACGATCCAGAACGGGACGCTTGCGGTGGTGCCGGAACCGGCGGCCTGCGCCTGGATCGGCGGGCTTCTCCTCGGACTGGCAGGATGGCGGTTTCGCCGGCACTTCAAGGCCGGCATGGCGGCGGGCGCGGTGGTGCTCGGCACGACGACGTCCCCGGGCGCGCTTCTGATCGCGGTCGAGGATGCCATCCTGCTGCCCAATCTTCCGGGACAGGAAGTGCGTGTCTGGATCGACAACACGGGACCGACGCTGGAGATCGGCGGCCTGGACTTCGCGATCCAACTCGCGGACGGAGGTCCGGCGGTCGGGGGAGTGGTGTCGGGTCCGGTCATTCAATCGGTGAATCTGCTCGGGGGCACGCCGTTCGAGGTTCACAACCTGGGGGGTCAGTTCGCCGACCTCGACAACCAGCCGCAGAGGCAGTTTCACAGTGTGGTTGGGACCACCGCGGAACTGCCTTCGGGGACGGGACAACTGCTGGCCACCGTGGTGCTGGACACGACCGGGTATCTGGAGGGGAGCTGGACGTTGTCCCTGGCCGGGATGTGGGCGGTGGAGACCAAGCTGCTGGATCGGACCGGGCTGCCGTTCGAGGCGGACATCCGGAACGGCGTCATCGCGGTGGTGCCGGAACACGGCGCATGGGCCTGGACCGGGGCGGCGCTGGTGCTCCTGCTGGTTCATCGGGGGCGCGTGGAGGGTGCGGGCCGTCGGTGAAGGGTGGCGAATCGCGAGTCGTATGGAACTGACCCCTTTACGCAACTCCCGTTGACGATGACCGACGTGTCCGGTTGCCGGACGTCGAGCCGCGGAGCAAGTTCGCTTACGAAAAGGATGCCCAGGGCCGCATCACCCTCACCAGGCTCGAACCGGTGCAAGACCGCGCCGCGAAGGTTCGTTTCGTGAGGCGCAACGGGCGCCAGTGGGTGTCACCGAACGATCGATTTCGCTTCCAGCCATCAAGGTGCTCGCGCCGTTCAGTTGACCCAATCGTCACCTTGGCGACATGGCGGGTTGACATGGTTCCGGGAGAGTTGGGCCGCTTCGCCGAACTGGCGGGGTACTCGTTCCCAAGAAACACCATGAGAAAACGACTCTCTTTTCGCCTTGGCCTGACGTTGATGGCGGGCGGCCTGACCCTGGGGTTGTCTGCGCCGGCGGCAACCATCGAAGTGACGACGCCGCTGCCGCGGGGCGAAGTGCGGTGGACGCGGGACAACGTGTATGTGCTCAACGGGCTGGTGCATGCGCTGAGCGGGACCGAGCTGCACATCGAGGCGGGAACGGTGATCAAGGGGCGGGATCTGGGGACCGACGCGATGCAGCGGGGCGGTCTGGTGATCACGCGTGGGGCGAAGATCTTCGCGGAAGGGACGCCGACGCAGCCGATCATCATGACGGCGGAGGCGGATGAGTTGAACGGGAACCTGGACATCTACGACCGGGGACTGTGGGGCGGGCTGGTGGTGCTGGGGCGGACGGTGTTGAACGGGGCGGCGGACACGACGGGGAACGTGGCGGTGCCGGTGTACGATGTGTACGAGGGATTGCCGGATGTGCAGATCGAAGGGGAGTTCGTCCACCGTTTCGGGGGCACGGACGACGAGGACAACTCGGGGGTGATCCGGTACGTGTCGATCCGGCACGGGGGAGCGCGGATCGAGCAGAACAAGGAGATCAACGGGCTGACGATGGGGGCGGTGGGGCGTGGGACGACCATCGAGTTCGTGGAGGCGTATGCGATCGCGGACGACGGGTTCGAGTGGTTCGGAGGCACGGTGAACACGCGGTACCTGGTGAGCGCATTCAACGACGACGACTCGTTCGATGCGGACCAGGGGTACAGTGGGAAGAACCAGTTCTGGTTCTTCATCCAGTCGCCGGACGCGCAGAACTACGGGTTCGAGTTGAACGGGGAGGTGAGCGGGACGACGGGGGACACGCCGCGGCGGCCGTACTCGACATTCCAGGCGTACAACGTGACGGGGATCGGGGCGGGGGCGGAGAACCCGGCGGTGGGAGAGGACAACGATGTGTTCCGGATCCGGGAGTTTTCGACGCCCGGGATCTACAACGGGATCTTCACGGACTTCTCGCGGCGCGGGGTTCGGATTGACGAGAAGTCGGGCCAGTTCCTGACGGACGGGACGTTGCAGTTGACGCACAACCTGTGGTGGGGATTTCCGGGAGGGAACACGGTGGAGAACCTGGCGGTGGATGAGCGGGCGCGGGTGCTGTTCACGGAGAGCGGGCGGATGAACAGGATCGAGGATCCGCGGTTGCGAGGGATCAGCCGTGAGGCGGACGGGGGCCTGGATCCGCGGCCGGCAACGGGAAGCCCGGCTCTGGATCCGGCGAATGTGAAGGCCGTGCCTGACGACGGGTTCTACACGCCGGTGAACTACGTCGGGGCCTTCGGCGCCGGCAACTGGGCGGCGGATTGGACCGCACTGAGCCAGTACGGAATTCTCACCGCGTCGGGAGGGTACAATCCCGTGCCGCGTCCGCCGTCTTCGGGAGGGGGCGAGGCACCGATCCTGACGGCAGTACGTGAAGCCAGCGGATTGAGGCTGACCTGGACCGGAGGCGTGGCGCCTTTCAAGGTGCTGCGACGGGCAGCCGTTGCGGGCGGGGGGTGGGTTGAAGTGGGCACCACGTCGGAACCGACCTTCCAGGTGCCTGTCGAGGGGGCCGAGGGGTACTTCCGGGTCGAGTCCGCGCAATAGTCGGACGGATGGCCGGCGGCGTTGGGAAGGCCGGGCCAAGGTGCATGCAAAGTGGCGTCCGGGGAGCAGCCCGACAGGGGTTGACCTTCCCGGGCGCCACTGAGGTCTTGCAGACGGCGCCCGAGGCCGGGTAAGGGAACAGCGGTCCCTGCGTCGTGCCCCACTCACCACGCCACCCTGTGAGCGAGCCACTGGACACTTCCAACACGCGTTTCCGAGAGGCCTACTGCCGGCGATTTGGTTGTTCGCCGGAACGGTACGCGGTGTCCGTTTTGCGTCGCAGTTTCCCTGTTTGGGTGCGATTGCAGGGGAGCATCGCGCTGGCCATGAACCCGAAGTGGTTTCGGCGGGAACTGGCGTTGATCGAGCGGTTGGGGGAGGTGACCAGCGAGTCGCAGCTTCGCCAGGAACTCGAGGGGTACGCCTACGAAAATGCCCGGGACAAGAGTTTCCGGACGGAGACGCTGGGTCTGCGGTTGTCCCGGCGGCGGTTTGTGGAACTGGTCCGGAAGGTCCGGCCGAGACTGGAAGGGTCGAGGCCGATCGAGGTCGGGGGGTAGATGGGCCTTCGCGGGCGGAGGCTGAAGGGACGTCAGTAGTCCAGAGCCATCGAATCGAGTATGACCGCCCGGTCGAGGCGATCCTGGGCCTCGAGATAGAAGGGTTCGAGGAGGGTGAATCGCATCCGGTTTTCCAGGAGGTGGTTGGACAGGGCGGCCGAAGCGGCACCCCAGGAAGTGGGCTGGCAGTGTCGCCAGAGGTTGAGCAGAGAACGTGTCAGGCAGTCGGCAAGGGCCCGGCGATGGTCCCGACGGAAGCGCCGGATTTGTTCGGGGCGGACGTTCAGGCGTCCGCGCCATGGGTGGAGGAGTTCATCCGACTCGAGGCACCGAACCACGTCCATCGAGTGGTAGATGCCTTGGAGATAGCAGTAGGCGACGACGACCATCAGGTCCTGGCGGGTAGTGGGCGACGGGTGATCCCGGACGAGGTTCAGCCATGAGTCGCCGCCCGCGTGTGCCGTCGCATCCTCGACAGCGCGAAGGAGACCGCGGGTTCCGGCCCACTCTGTGAGGTTGGAGGGGAAGGTGCCGGGAAGAGGTCCCGCCGCAGGGTCCACACCGCGGGGCGCGGCGGCATCTGTGCGTTGGGCAATCATGCACCTCCAGTGTCGTCGGAGAACCGTCCGCGTGGGTGTCGAAACGGTTACAAACGGGTCAAACGTGCGCTGGATGGAGGAATAAGGACAGGAAGCCCGAGGGTAGGCAAGCCTCGGCTCCCGCCGGGCGTTCCAGCCGGGTGTTTCCCAGGGTTGTGGGTGAAGGGGGAGCGGATGGAAGGGACGAGCTCCGCGAGTCAACAACCCAAAGCGCCCCGCCTTTGCGGCCTCGGGGAACCCGGCCCGCCGATGCCACGCTTGGCGAAGTTCGCCCCTCTCCACAACCCTGGGATCCACGACGTTCCAGCGTACGGTTGGTTGAGTCGGCTGATCTCTGGCAGAAGGCGTCGGAGACGGAGGGAGTAGCCGACTTGAGTTGACCCGCGAGTTCGCCTGCCCGGCGAGATCAAACAAATGGACAGGCGCACTGAAGTTGACCGTGACCGTAGCGTCGAGAAGGTCAGCAAAATAGTCAGCAGTCTGGTTGCAGTTGACACAAATAGATAGTCGGTCAGGCGCATTGAAGTTGACAGCCGTTTAATAAGTCAGGCGTTTTAATTTTGGCGGTTGCCCCTGGGTTGCCCCAATGCCTCAGAGCGAGCCCAACTGGCTGCGGCCGAAGAGCTTGTCGGCGGTCAAGGGGGGCGGGTGGCCGCGGAGGCAAGAGGCGAAAGGTGAAATCGTTGACCAGGCCGACCCGAACGGGGTCGGGGTTAATGTCAGCAGCAATGGAAGGGCATCCCGGGGCGCTTGGATCTCATCCCGACAGTGGTGGTGAGGTTGTGGGGAACGGATTTGGGAGGCGCCGGACGCATTTCGGTGCGCGCAGCGGAGGAATCCGGTTAGGGTCCGGGTCATGGCGTGGTGGGCGGAAGCGGCACTGGCGTGGGAGTACGGGGTGCTGGCTGTCGGGTTGATCCTGGCCATTTGGGCGTCGGGTCATGCACTGGCCTACAAGCGGGATCCGAGGGCGGCGACGCTGTGGATCGGTTTGGTATGGCTGCTACCGGTGGTGGGGGCGCTCCTGTATTCCATCCTGGGGGTCAATCGGATCCGGCGGTGGGCGGTGTCGCTGCGGGCGGACATGCAACGGGTGGCGGCGGAGGAACCGACGGCGCGATGCCGGGCGGAGCAGTTGACGGAACTTCTGGGGGACGGGCGGGAACACCTCGAGGATCTGGCCCGAACGGTGGACCGGGTGGCCAGCCGACCGCTGGTGCGGGGCAACCGGGTGGAACCGCTGATTGACGGTGACGAGGCCTTTCCGTTCCTGCTTGAGGCCATCCGGGGTGCGCAGCGATCGATTGCCGTCTGCACTTATATCTTCGATGCGGACGCGGTGGGACTCGAGTTGGCACGGGAATTGGGGGAGGCGGTTCGCCGGGGAGTGGAGGTACGGGTGTTGATCGACGCGACGGGAGTGCGGTACTCGTGGCCGCCCATCCTGGGCACCTTGCGGCGGGAGGGGGTGCGCCATGCGAGGTTTCTGAGGCTGTTTCCGATCCGGCGGGTGTTGTCGATGAACCTGCGGAATCACCGGAAGATCGTGGTGGTGGATGGGAGAGTGGGGTTTACCGGGGGGATGAACCTGCGGATGGGTCACTGGCTCGGGCGGCGACCGCGCCGGCCGGTGCGGGACGTTCATTTTCGGCTGGAAGGGCCCGTGGTGGCGCACCTGCAGGAGGCGTTTGCGGAGGACTGGCAGTTCACCACCGGGGAGGCGTTGCGCGGCGAGACCTGGTTTCCCGCGTTGCCGGAAAGGGGGCCGGTGGCGGCGCGGGGGATTGCGGACGGCCCGGACGAGGATCTGGACCAGATGCGTTGGGTTCTGCTGGCGGCGTTGAGTGCGGCGAAGGAGTCGGTGCGTATCGTGACGCCCTATTTCCTGCCCGAGGCGGCGCTCATTGCGGCCTTGAATGTGGCGGCGATGAGAGGGGTTCGGGTGGACATTGTGCTGCCGTCGCGGAGCAACCTGCCGGTGGTGCATGGGGCGTCGCGGGCGCACTGGTGGCAGGTTCTGGAGCATGGGTGCCGGATCTGGCTGAGTCCGCCGCCCTTCGATCACACCAAGCTGATGGTGGTGGACGGGGCATGGGCGATGTTCGGGTCGGCGAACTGGGATCCGCGGAGCCTGCGGTTGAATTTCGAGTTCAATGTTGAGAGTTACGACACGGCACTGGCGGGGCGATTGGAGGCGGTGGTGGAGGAGAAGCGGGCGCGGGCGCGGGAGGTGACCCTGGCGGAGGTGGACGGTCGATCGATGGGGGTGCGGTTGTGGGACGGGGTCGCGCGGCTGTTCACGCCGTTTTTGTGACGGCTCGGGGAGGGCGATCGTGGCGCTTGCGGGGCCGGGTGGGGGTCGGCGAAGGTGGCCGGACAACGTACCGACACGAACATGGCACAGTTGAGAGGCAAGATCGGGCTGGTATTCGGCGTGGCGAACAAGCGGTCGATCGCGTGGGCGATCGCGCAGGCATGGCACCGGGAGGGGGCGACGCTGGCCTTCACCTACCAGGGGGAGCGGTTGCGCGAGAACGTGGAGGAGCTGGCCGGGACGTTCGGGGCGGACACGATGATCCTGCCGTGCGATGTGACGCAGGATGAGCAGATAGAGGCGGTGTTCGGCGCGGTGAAGGAACGTTGGGGGCGGCTGGATCTGCTGTTGCACAGCGTGGCCTTCGCGCCGAGGGAGGCGCTGGAGGGGCGGTTTGTGGACACCCGCCGGGAGGCATTCCGGATGGCGCACGACATCAGCGCCTATTCGCTGGTGGCGCTGGCGCGGGCGGCGGCGCCGCTGATGGGGCAGGGGGGAAGCATTGTGGCGATGAGCTATTACGGGGCGGAGAAGGTCGTGCCGCATTACAACGTGATGGGGGTGGCCAAGGCGGCGCTGGAAGCCAGCACCCGGTATCTCGCGTACGATCTTGGTCCGGCGAGGGTGCGGGTGAACTGCATCAGCGCGGGCCCGGTGAACACCCTGGCGGCGCGGGGCATCGCGGGATTCACCGACATGGTGAAGCACTACGAGGCGCATGCGCCGCTGCGGCGGAACGTGCTGCCGGACGAGCTGGGGGCGACCGGGGTGTTCCTGGCCAGCGACGGCGCGGCGGCGATCACCGGGCAGGTGATCTACGTGGACTGCGGGTACCAGATCATGGGGATGTAAGGGCGCCGCGGGGTTCAACCCATTGAACGAGACATGACGCCGGAAGAGCACGCGCGGCTGAGCGCGGTGGGAAGGCAGTTCCAGATCCCCGGGGATTACCACGAGGGATACCGGATCAAGATCGGGCACATCAATGAGACCTTCGCGGCCACGTACAGGCACTTCGGGACGCCGTTCCGGGTGGTTCACCAGACGGTGAACACGCATGTGTTCCGGGACCCGTCGGGGCTGATGCGGAACGTGGTGCGGGTGACGGAGCATGTGCGGCGGCGGCTGGCGGACCGGGGTCTGGACCAGATTCCGCGTCGGGTGCTGCAGGCGGTGCCGGCGCGGGACGGGGGATTTCACCACATCGACGGCGACGGGGTGTTCTGGAGGACGTTCATCCTGGTGGAGGGGGTGCGGAGCCACGACGCCGTGGAGGAGCCGAGGCAGGCGTACCAGGCGGGGCTGGCGTTCGGGCGGTTCCAGAGTCTGCTGGCGGATCTGCCGGCGGACCAGTTGGTCACGACGATCCCGGATTTCCACCACACGCCGAAGCGGTATGAGCGGCTGCTGGCGGCGGTGGAGCGGGACGAGTTCAACCGGGCGCACACGGCGAGGGCGGAGATCGAGTTTGCGCGGTCGCTGGAGGCCATGGTGCCGGCCTTGGTGGAGGCCGAGGCGCAGGGCAGGGTGCCGGTGCGGGTGACGCACAACGACACCAAGTTCAACAACGTGCTGCTGGACGAGGCAACCGGGGAGGCGATGTGCGTGGTGGATCTGGACACGGTGATGCCGGGGTTGGTGCTGTACGATTTCGGGGACATGGTGCGCACGACCACAAGCCGGACGGCGGAGGACGAGATGTACCTGGACCGGGTCGAGCTCGAGATGCCGATGTTTGAAGCGCTGCTGCGCGGCTATCTGGAGGCGGCGGGGGAATTCCTGACAGCCGGGGAGCGACGGTTGCTGGTGCTTTCCGGCAGGCTGATCACCTTCACCATCGGGATCCGGTTCCTGACGGATTATCTCGAGGGGGATGCGTATTTCCGGATTCACCGGGAGCAGCACAACCTCGACCGTTGCCGGAAGCAGTTCCGGCTGATCCGCTCGATGATCGAGCGGGAGGACGTCATGGAGCGACTGGTGGAACGGATGTAGGGGGTGTCGTGTCGAAGGCGGACCGGATCGGGCATTTAAGGGTGGAGGGGGCGGACGGGTTGGACCCGCATTACGCGGGGTGGTTCGCCTGCTTCAACCGGGGCGAGTACTACGAGGCGCACGACGTGCTGGAGGCGTTGTGGCTGCGGGAACGGGGCGGGGCGGACGATGGGTTTTACAAGGGGTTGATCCAGCTCGCCGGGGCGTTTGTGCACTTGCAGAAGGGCCGGTTGCGGCCGGCCGAGGCGTTGTTCCGGCTCGCCGACGGGAACCTGGCGCGGTATGGGGCACGGCATCGGCGGCTGGACATCCATGCCGTGCGGGGATGGATCGCCTTATGGCGGGAGGCCCTGGCCGCGGAGGGATTCGAGCGCAATCCGCTGGGGACGCTGGCGGCACCTTCCGTGCAGCCCTTGGCCGCGACGGAAGAATCCGCATCCGGGGGGACAACGGGCTGACGATTGCCCGAAGGGGAAGGGGCTCAATCGCGGGTGATCTCGATCAGGCGGCGGCGGAGTTCCTTCTGCCAGTGATCGAGGGGCAGATCATCATCGGGAGGAACGAAGAGGGGTGCTCCGATGTGGAGGTCGTGGATTCCGAAGGGCAGGGGCAGTTGGAACCGATCCCAGCTTCGAAGGGACCATTTCCATCGGGTATTGGCGACCGTGGGAACCAGGGGAAGGCCGGTGACGCGGGCGATGGCCACAGCCCCAGGCTGGACCTGGTACAGAGGGCCCCGCGGACCATCCGGGGTGATGGCGAGATCGAATCCCTGCCGGGCGGAGGAGGCCAGTTCGATGAGAGCCTGGGGGCCGCGGCGGCTTGTGGAACCACGGACAGGTTGCACGCCGAACGCGTCGAGCAGTGCGGAAAGCAGGGCCCCATCGCGTGACGCGGAGACCAGGGCGGCGAGGCGACGTCCCGGAATCCGGACATCGACCAGTTGTCGATAGAGGAGGAGGGAGAGGGTGACCCGATTGTGCCAGGTGGCGAAGATCACCGGGCGTGTCCGAAGGAGCGGCAGGGTGTTGTGCGGATCGTGGTGGCGGAAGCGCAGGGTGGCGCCATTGACCAGGAGCAGGCGCCGCACGGCCCGGGCGAGCAGACGCTGGGCGGGACTGGGGGCGTAGGGGACAAACGGCTTGGAGACGATGGAGGAAGGCACCTTCAGGCCGCTCCTTTCTTGAGGCTCCGGCGGACGACCTCCTCGAGGTTTGCCTGGGGGCCAAGGAGCGCCTGGGTTGCCCGGACGGTTTCGATCGCTTCCGCCTGCTTGAATCCGAGGGCCACCAAGGCCAGGACCGCGTCGTGGGCGAGACGGTCGGGCGCGGTTTCGGGATGGATGACAGCCTCGGCGCCAGGGATGGCGACCTGGCCGACCTTGTCCTTGAGTTCGAGGACGATTCGTTCCGCAGTCTTCTTTCCGACGCCGGAGATCTGGGACAAGGCCCGGACATCGCGCTGGGCCACGGCGGCACGGAAGTGGGTTGGGGCCATGCCGCTGAGGATGTTGAGCGCGAGCCGCGGGCCGATGCCGGAGACGGTTCCGATCAGCAGGCGGAAGAGTTCGCGCTCGGGTGCGGTGGCGAAGCCATAGAGGGTATGGGCATCCTCCCGCACCATGAGGTGGGTTAGAAGGCGGACCTCATGACCTGGTGGCGGGAGAGCATCGAACGAGGAGACCGGTATGAGGACTTCATAACCGACCCCTCCGACCTCGACGGAGACCTGAGTGGGCAGGGCATGGTGAAGCGTGCCGCGAAGGAAATCGATCATGCCGGGAAGAATGGGATCAATCGTCGTCGCCGGACCGCGACCGCGGAAGGGGACGCCTTCCGTCGGGCGAGTCCGCTTCGTCCTCGTCGTCGGGATCCGTCCGGCGCCGATGCCGCGACGGCCGGTCCTGGCGAAGCCGGCGCAGATGCCGCACCACGCCGAAGGCGGTGACGACCAGCAGCAGGACCAGGAGGAGGACCAGGACGAGAAGGAGAAACCAGGCGATGGCCGTTCGCGGGTCCATGTGCATCAGAGGCGGGACCGGCTGAGGGACCGGGTGAAGCGGGAGAGTTCGCGGGAATGCGCGAGGGCGACGGCAAGGGCATCGGCCGCGTCGGGGTCGGGGATGTCCGGGAGATGGAGGAGGCGCTGGACCATCCGGGCGACGGCGGTTTTCTGAGCGCCGCCGAATCCGACGATGGCTAGTTTGACCTTGCGGGGAGCGAGTTCGTGGATGTCCAGGCCGGCCTCGGCGGCCGCCAGCAGGCAAGCGCCCCTGGCTTCCCCCATGAGGAGGGCTGTCTGCAGGTTCTGGGCGAAGAAAAGGGCCTCGATGGCACAGGTGGTCGGGGCATGGAGGCGTATCGCTTCCCGCAGCCCATCGGCGATGCGGACGAGGCAGCGGGACCTGGCGAGGGAGGCTGGGCAGCGGAGCGTGCCGGAGGCCAGGGCCACTGGAGTGCGACCGTCGATACGGATCACTCCCCAGCCCGTTCCACGAAGGGACGGATCGATGCCAAGGATGACGGTGGGTTTGCCGGGGCAGGGGGCAGGCGGGGGCGGGGAGGCGATGACAGGATTTGGACGCGGGCCGGAGCGGATGCTACGGGCCCTCGCCTGCATGCGGTCAAAATCCTGCGGGCGAATGCCCATCGGCCAAGCGTCGCCGACGGGCAGGGCCAAGTCGAGAGCGGGCTGGAGAATGGAAACGGGCGCATCTCCAAGTTGTGGGTGGGGCGATCGGTGGAGGGAAACGTCGAGGGGATCGTCGGAGTCGGAGTTGAACCGGAACGATGTCCCGGGATGCGGTAAGCTCGATGGCTCCATTCGATACCGATTCCGACAGCGACCCCGACCCCGACCCCGACCCCGATCCGTTGCCCCTTCCGGACAACGCGCAACGCGCAGATGGGCGCCAAGAAATCGGGCCTGAAGGAAACGCGGGACACGAGTTCGGAGGGCTGGGGTCAGGGGCGCTTAAAAGCCGGATGAACGGTCGGGAGCGTGGGAGAAGGGGTTTGTCCGAGCGACAGACGCCAAGGAGGTGGGGGTGGGGAACCCCGCTGAAGAACGTTCCGCCGCCCGGACAAGAGAGTTCTACGCGAGTTGACACGAATGTCAACACTCATCTTAAGTTATTGAATAGCAATTGGATAACAAACGGATGGATCGATGGATCGGTGGGGCAAAGGCCGTAGTGAGATTCTGCTAAGCAAAGGGCGCAGGATGAATGGCTCTCATCGATCCATGGTGCGGAGCGTGGCGAGGTGTTGGATGCGCCAGGAGGCCTCGGCGCGGGCGAGGGTCAGGCGGAATTCCTGGATCCAGTAATCGGCATCCCCTGTGAAGTAGATCTTGGAGGTGAGGTGCGCGGTGGCTTGGTCCGGTGGGTCGGCCAGTTCCACGACGATATCGAGAAACTGGACGGAGAGACCGCGGAACTGGGCCCGGATGGCGGTGGTGGCGTCGCGCAGTTCGGCATGGGAAAGGGGTTGATCCGCGAGGTAGCGGCCAATGGCGATTTGGAAATGGGCGGGATCGGTGAAGTAGTCGGGCAGGCGACCGGGGTATCCGAGGCGTTGGAAGGGGGTGTCGCGTTCGGTGAAGGAAACGTCCGTGGCGAGTTGGAGGAGGTGCTTCTGGATGCGGCGGATTTCGCGGGTACGAGGATCGTTTTGGGCGCGGAGGTACAGGGCGGTTCCAACGCCAACGAGGGCGGCGACGAGAAAGGTGAGGAGACGGCGGTTCACCAGACGACCTTTCCGACGATGCGCCGGGCCTCGATGGCTCCGAAGTCGTGCTGCCAGATGTCCATGAAGCGGTTGTCGCCGATGACGTAGTATTCGTCGGGGCCGAGGGGACGAGGCGGGCGCATCCAGTCGCGGCGGCGGCGAACGACGTAGGGTTCGTCGAGGGGTTGGCCATCGATGAGGACAACGCCCCGGTGGATGGCAACCGTCTCGCCGGGGAGGCCGACGATGCGCTTCACGTACATGATGGTGACGCCACTGGTTCGGACACCGACGATGTCGCCCCGGTCGGGGGTGCGGGAGGGGGAGTAGGCGAGCCGGTTGATGATGTGGATGGTGCCCTCGCGGAGGGTGGGGGCCATGCTGGTGCTTTCGATCCGGCGGATGAGGATGACGTACTTGAGCAGGACGAAGGTGACGAGGAGAAGGAGGGCGATCCGGACGAAGGTCCAGACGGGCCGCCGGCCCAAAGCGAATGTCCGGAGCCCGCCCAACCAGGACCACGACTGTGCGACGGCGTCGGCCATGCGGAGAACAGCAACTGCGAGAGGTGCGAAATTGACGGAAATCGGCGCCTGGGCAAGTGCGTTGAAGGGGCGGTTGAACCGGGACCGTGCAATCCGGTGTCGTGGGAACAGGTGCGAACTTCACGAAGCGTGGCCCCGGAGGGCCGAGTTCCACGAGGCTGCAATGGTGTGGAGCATTGGGTTGAGGACTCGCGGAGCTCGTCCCTCCGATTCGCTGCCGCTTTGCCCACAACTCCGGGATGCGCCGTGAACCGGGCGGCGAGTCCCGTTGGGGTGTGGGTCAGAGGCTGCGCAGGTGAAAGCCGCCGTCCACATTGAAGACCTCACCGGTGCTGAAGGGGAAGTGGCTGGATGCGATGGAGGCAACGGCCTTGCCGACGTCTTCCGGGGTGCCCCAGCGGCGGATGGGGGTGAGGCCGTCAGCGATGAGGCGGTCGTATTTCTCCCGGACCGGGCCGGTCATGTCGGTGGCAATGATCCCCGGGCGAACCTCAAAGACCCCGATGCCGTGTGGGGCCAGGCGGACGGCATAGAGTTTGTTGAGCATGGCGATGCCGGCCTTCGAGACGCAGTAGTCGCCGCGATTGACCGAGGCGGTGTAGGCGCTGATGGAGGACACGAAGACGATCCTGGCAGGGCGGGCGGGCGGCGCTTCGATCATCCAACGGGCGATCTGCTGGGTGAGGAAGAAGGGGCCTTTGAGATTGATGCGCACGAGGCGGTCGAAGCTTTCCTCACCGGCTTCCAGAAGATCCGCGCGCACCGATGGAGCGACGCCGGCGTTGTTGACAAGCAGGTCGCAGGAGTGGGTGAAGTCCCGGGCGGCGCGCACGAGGCGGTCGCGGTCGGATGCGTCACCGATGTCCGCCTGCTGGGTGGTGACCCGGAGGGTGTGGCCGGCATCGCGGGCCGCTGCAGTGCAGTCCTCGGCGGTTCGGCGGGCGGCGGATTCGTCACGCGCATAGTTCAGCACGAGGTTCCAGCCTTGGGCCGCGAGGCTGAGGGCAATGCCGCGGCCGATGCCTCGGGACGCGCCGGTGATCAGGGCGGTGGGTTGGGTCATGTCGGGACCAACAGTTCATGGATGGCCGGTCAGGCGAGGATGTCGTGGACGACGTCGCCATGGACGTCGGTGAGGCGGTAGTCGCGTCCCTGGAAGCGGAAGGTGAGGCGGCGGTGATCGAAGCCGAGGAGGTGGAGGAGGGTGGCCTGGAGGTCGTGGATGTGGACCTTGTTGGTGACGACGGAGAAGCCGAGTTCGTCGGTTTCGCCGTACATGAAGCCGGGCTTCACGCCGCCACCGGCGAGGAAGAGGGAGAAGCAGTCGGGGTAATGGTCGCGACCGAGGTTGGGGCTGGCGGCGGTGCGGCCTTCGCGGAAGGGGGTGCGACCGAATTCGCCGCCCCAGACGACGAGGGTGTCGTCGAGGAGTCCGCGCTGGCGGAGGTCTTCGATGAGGGCGGCGACGGGGCGGTCGGTGAGGCGCATTTTCTCGGTGAGCCCGTTGCGGATGTCCTCCTGGGGGCCGGTGCCGTGGAAGTCCCAGCCCCAGTCGAAGAGCTGGACGAAGCGGACGCCCTGTTCGACGAGGCGTCGGGCGAGGAGACAATTGTTGGCGAAGCTGGCGGCGCCGGGTTGGGCGCCGTAGGCCTCGAGGGTGGCCTCGGATTCGCGGCCGATGTCCATGACCTCGGGGACGCTGGCCTGCATGCGGAAGGCGAGTTCGTACTGGGCGATGCGGGTGGTGGTTTCGGGGTCGCCCATTTCGGCGAGCTGGAGGGCGTTGAGGCGGTTGAGGGAATCGAGGGTGCGGCGGCGCAGGGCGCGGTCCATGCCGGGGGGATCGGAGACGTAGAGGACGGGATCGCCTTTGGAGCGGCACTGGACGCCCTGGAAGACGGAGGGGAGGAAGCCGCTGCCCCAGCAGTTGGCGCCGCCACTGGGCTGGACGCCGCTGGAGATGAGGACGACGAAGCCGGGGAGGTCGCTGTTTTCGGAGCCGAGGCCGTAGGTGACCCAGGAGCCCATGCTGGGGCGGCCCTGGCGGGGGGAGCCGGTGTAGAGGAGGAGTTCGGCGGGGGTGTGATTGAACTGGTCGGTGTTCATCGACCGGATCACGCAGAGTTCGTTGGCGACGCGGTGGAAATTGGGGATGGCGTCGGACATCCAGATGCCGCCGTCGCCGTATTGGGCGAAGGAGCGGGGGGTGCCCATGAGGTTGGGCGTGCCGCCGGTGAAGGCGAAGCGTTTGCCTTCGGTGAAGGCGTCGGGGCAGGGCTGTCCGTCGCGTTTCACCAGTTCGGGTTTGTAGTCGAAGAGGTCGAGGTGGGGCGGTCCACCGGACATGTGGAGGTAGATGACCCGTTTGGCGCGCGGGGCGAAGTGGGGGGGACGGGGATCGAGGGGACGTTCGAGCGAGGGCGCGGAGGCGCCGAGGTCGGCGCGGGCGGCGGGGCCGCGAAGGAGTTCCTGGAGGGCGATGGCGCCGAGGCTGAACTGGCCGGCGCAGCGGAGGAACTGGCGGCGGGTCTGGTTCTGAAGACGTTCGAGGTGCGGGTGCATGGGGTCAGCGCTTCATCAGGGTTTCGTCGAGATTGAGGAGGACATTGGCGACGGCGGTCCAGGCCGCGAGGTCGCGGAGGTCGATGTCGAAATCGGGGGGTCCGAGCGGGTCGGTGGCGAGGGCGCGGGCGCGGTCGAATTCGTGGGCGAAGCCTTGCCGGACGTCGGCGTGGAGGGCCGAGAGTTCCTCGATTTCGCGGTCGGAGGGGGGGCGGGCGAGGACGAGACGGAAGCCGTGGCGGATGCGGTCGGAGGGGGAGGCGGCGGCGCGGACCATACGGCGGGCGAGTCCCTGGGCGGCCTCGATGAAGACGGGATCGTTGAGGGTGACGAGGGCCTGGAGGGGGGTGTTGGAGCGGTCGCGTCGCAGGGTGCAGACCTCGCGGCTGGGGGCGTCGAAGGTGGCCATCGAGGGGTAGGGACTGGTGCGGCGCCATTCGGTGTAGAGGCCGCGGCGGTAGCGGTCCTCGCCCTGGCTGGGTTGCCAGTCGAGGTTGCCACCGAAGGCGGCGCGCAGGTCGAGGTTGGGCCGGACGGGGCGGACGGAGGGTCCGTAGCGTTTGGAACTCAGGAGGCCGGCGGAGGCGAGGGCATGGTCGCGGATGGCTTCGGCGGCGAGGCGGAAGCGGGGTCCGCGGGAGAGGAGGACATTGTCGGGATCCTTCTCGAGGTTTTCGGGGGTGACCCGTGAGGACTGGCGGTAGGTGGCGCTGGTGACGAGACGGCGAAGGAGTTGTTTCAGGTCCCAGCCGTCGGCCATGACCTGGCAGGCGAGCCAGTCGAGGAGTTCGGGATGGGTGGGCGGCTCGCCCTGGGAACCGAACTCCTCGCTCGAGCGGACGATGCCGTGGCCGAAGATCTGTTCCCAGTAGCGGTTGGCGAGGACGCGCGCGGTGAGGGGGTTGTCCTCGCTGACCAGCCAGCGGGCGAGGGTGAGGCGGTTGCGCGGGGCGTCTTCGGGGAGGGGATGCCAGGCGGCGGGGACGCCTTCGGAGACCTCTTCGTCGAGGAGCATGAAATCGCCCCGGAGCTGGACGTGGGTGCGGCGGCGTTTGTCGCCCTCGAGTTCGCGCATGACGGGGACCGTGTGCGGTTTGATGCCTTCTCGCTGACGTTCGAGTTCGGCCCAGCGGTCGCGTTCCGTCTGCCAGCCCGGGGAGACATGGCGGAGGAAGTAATCGACGAGGGTATCGTGCTGGGCGTCGTTCCGGCGGTCTTCCGGGATGCGAAGGGCGGCGAGGATGGGGACGGGGGTGGTGGCGACCTCCGCCACGCGGGCGTCGGTGGTGAAGCCCAGGCGGAAACGGCCGAGGGCGTGGTTCGGCGGATCGGCCTTGTGTTCGAGGGTCAGGATGAGGGTGGCGCCGGGCGGGATCTCGATCGGGGCGGCGGGGACGAGGGTGAGGGCGTGGGCCTGGCCGGTGGCGTCACCGATGCCCCAGCCCTTCTCGCCGGCGGAGGCGCGGCGCGGATTGGGGCGGGCCGGTCGGGGCCGGTCGGCGACGACCAGGGCTTCGTCGAGCCGGGGTGCGTTGTGGTCGGCGGCGGCGGTGGCGAATTCGATGGTGCGGGGGCCGGTGAGATCGAAGGCGGCGCTGGGGGAGGGCACGGGGTTGCCACCCTGGGCCCAGACGGGACGGCGATCGGCATCGAGGGCGACCACGCGGAAGTCCTTGAGGCGGTCGGCGGCCTCGGCCCGGTTCCAGACGACGATGCGTTCGACGGGGTAGGGGGCGCCGAGATCGACTTCCCACCATGGGCGGTTTTCCTCGCGGGTATGGGCCACCGAGCCGTGGTCGAACTGCGGTGTCGTGTCGCCGTCGATGGCGCGATCGGCGGTGGCGTCGCCGTAGGTGCTGCTTTGGGTGGCGGTGCCGCGGGGGGCGAGGTTGTCGCCCTTGCTGAAGACCTCGACCTCGGCGAGTTGGAGGATGGATCGGCCGGGGAGTTCGATGCGGATGAAGCGGGCGGAGGGGCCGGGCTGGTTGGGGACGGGGAGCAGCCGGGCGCGGACCGTGCGGAGGCGGAAGTCGCCGGCGAGTCCGGGGCCGCGCTGGTCGAGCGCCTCGTGGGGAAGGGCTTCGAGGCGAAGGCCGGTGACGAGGGTGGCCGAGTCGAAGGGGAGTTCGACCGTGTAGGCATCTTCCCTGGCGGGTTCGTCCGGCGGTGTGACCAGGACGCTGTCGTCGTCGAGAACCTGCATGGGCGCGGTCGAGGTGGCGCTGGCGGCGGAGGGACGGGCGGAGCGCCAGGGGAGGTCGATGGGGAAGGTGCGGGCCCAGGTGCGGGCGGCGTCGATCCATTCCGGGTCGGGGGAGCGGAACTTGCGATTAAGTTCGGCGAATTCGAGTTCGATGCGTTCGCGCTGGCGCTGCTGGGGTTCGGTGAAGAACTCGTGGACGGGGGCCTCGTCGGGGCGATCGGCGTCGGCGGTGTTGTTGAAGAAGGCGAAGGCCTCGAAGTACTCCTTCTGAGTGATGGGGTCGTACTTGTGGGTGTGGCATTGGGCGCAGGCCATCGAGGTGCCCATCCAGACATCGAAGGTGGTGTTGACGCGGTCCACGACGGCGACATTGCGGAACTCCTCGTCGCTGGTGCCGCCCTCGCTGTTGGTCATGGTGTTGCGATGGAAGGCGGTGGCGACGATCTGGTCCTCGGTCGGGTCGGGGAGGAGATCGCCGGCGAGTTGTTCGAGGGTGAACTGGTCGAAGGGAAGGTTCCGGTTGAAGGCGCGGATCACGTAGTCGCGGTACGCCCAGATCGTGCGTGGAGGATCGTCGGCGTAGCCGGCGGAATCCGCGTAGCGGGCGAGGTCGAGCCACAGGCGGGCCCAGTGTTCGCCGTAGGTGTACCTGGCGAGAAAGGTGTCCACGAGGCGTTCGTAGGCATCGGGGGAGGTGTCGCGGACGAATTCGTCCACGTCGTCGGGGGTGGGCGGGAGGCCGGTGAGATCGAGGGCCAGGCGGCGGGCGAGGGTGGGGCGGTCGGCCTCGGGTTGGGGGGCGAGACCTTCGCGATCGAGGCGGGCGAGGATGAAGCGGTCGATTTCGTTGCGGACCCAGAGCGGGTTGGCGACGTCGGGCAGGGACGGGCGGACGGGCTTTACGTAGGACCAATGCTGGGAGAAGGAGGCGCCCTCCTCGATCCAGCGGCGCACGCGGGCGATTTCTTCGCCGGTGAGGGTCTTGCCGAGTTCCGGCGGCGGCATGAGGTCATGGGGGCGCGTCGTGACGAGGCGGAGGTAGAGTTCGCTCTCGTCGGGCTGGCCCGGGAGCACGGCCGCGTAGCCGCCGAGGTCTTCGCGCTGGCCGGACAGCGTGTCGAGGCGCAGCCCGCCCTTGTTGCCGCCCTTGCGTTCGGCGTCGTCGGGGCCGTGGCAGATGAAGCAGTTCTGGGAGAGGATCGGCCGGATGTCGCGGTTGTAGTCGATCGGGGCGGCGTCTGTGGCGGCGGTCCGGGCCGGTGCGCTGACCATGGCGATGAGGACGGCGCCGAGGGCAACGCGGAGGGCAGCGACGATGTGCCGGGGCGCGGGCGGAGGAATTGAGGCGATGGGCCTGGGAGCGAACATGGGATGGGGACGACGGGGCGGATCATGAAGTCGATGCACGGGCATGACAACCCATCCCGACTCGTTCAAGGTCGCGCGCCACCTAGACCTGATGAGCGCCTCCACCGCCGATTCCGTCCCGCGACATCCGCCGGGTCTCTCGACGCTGTTCTTCACCGAGATGTGGGAACGGCTGAGTTACTACGGGATGCGGGCGTTGCTGGTGCTATTCATGGTGGACCAGGTGCAGCGGGGCGGGCTGGGCTTCACGGACCAGACGGCGACGGCGATTTATGGGCTCTATACGGCGGCCGTGTACCTGGCGGCACTGCCCGGGGGCTGGATTTCGGACCGGTTGCTGGGGGCGCAGCGGGCGGTGTGGTACGGAGGGATCCTGATTGCGGCCGGGCATTTCTCGATGGGGGTGCCGCGGACGGACACGTTTTTTGTCGGGTTGCTGCTGGTGGCGGTGGGAACCGGGCTGTTGAAGCCGAATGTGAGCACGCTGGTCGGCTCGCTGTATCCGGAGGGTGGGGCCAGGCGGGACGCCGGGTTCACGATCTTCTACATGGGGATCAATCTTGGCGCGGCCATCGGGCCATTGATCTGCAGCACGCTGGGTGAGCGGGTGAACTGGCATTACGGGTTCACCGCCGCCGGGGTGGGCATGGTGCTGGGATTGATTCAGTTCCGGCTGACCCGTCATCGGTTGGGCGGGATAGGGGGGCCGCCCGAGATGCCGCAGGCGCAACGGAACCGCGACGCCTGGCTGGTCCTGGCGGGGGCAGTGGCGTTGGTCACCGTGACCACGCTGGCCCTGAGCGGTCGGATCACGCTGGATCCGGTCGGGCTGGCCCGGCGGGCGACGGTGGTGATCGTTGGGATTGCGGTGGCGTTCTTTCTCTGGGCGTTCTTCTTCGCGGGCCTGAGCGCAGTGGAGAAGAAGCGGCTCGGTGTCATCGCCATTCTGTTTGTGGCGTCGGCCATGTTTTGGGCGGGGTTCGAGCAGGCGGGATCTTCGCTGAACCTGTTTGCGGACCGGCACACGCGGCGGTTGCTGGCGGGGTTCGAGATTCCGACCGGATGGTTTCAGTCGTTGAATTCGATCTTCATCATCCTGTTGGCGCCGGTGGCGGCGGCACTGTGGGTGACGCTGGCCTTGAGGGGGCGGGAACCGAGCCTGCCGGCGAAAATGGCGGGGGGCCTGCTGCTTCTGGCGGCCGGTTTCCTGGTGCTGGCCGTCGCCTCGCGTTCGGCGATTGCCCACGGACCTGTGTGGGCCGGGTGGCTGGTCACGACGTATCTGCTGCACACGTTGGGCGAACTGCTTCTCAGCCCGGTGGGCTTGAGTTCCGTTACCAAACTGGCCCCGCCACGGCTGGTCGGACAGATGATGGGGCTGTGGTTTCTGGCGACATCGTTGGGGAACCTGCTGGCCGGACTGTTCGCGGGCGAAGTGAGTGGGGACAACACGGCGGCGATGCCGGTGCGGTTCTTCCAAGTGGTCCTGACGGCGGGCGGGGCGGGGCTGCTGCTGCTGCTGTTCACCAAGCCGATCCGGCGTTTGATGACGGGGGTCCACTGAGGGCCGAATGGATGGGGGTTCCAAGGGAGCATGGGCAAAGGGGCAGGGAATGGGGGTATGGGTCGGAAAAAGCGTGCATGTGTGCAGGAGGTTGGGCGATTTGGAGTGAGGGATTGGAGGGGCGGGTGCCGGGGGAGCCGGGGGGGACGACGAGGCGACGCTGGAAAGGACGGAACGATCGTGCCTATGCACGAAGTTTTGGGTCATTTCGGGGTTGAGGACGGAATGGATCGGACTTTCGAGGGAGCATGGGCGAAGGGGCGGGGAATGGGGGCACGGGTCGGAAAAATCGTGCATGTGTGCAGGAGGTTGGGCGATTTGGAGTGAGGGATTGGAGGGGCGGGTGCCGGGGGAGCCGGGGTGACAAAGGGGCGACGCTGGAAAGGACGGAACGATCGTGCCTATGCACGAAGTTTTGGGTCATTTAGGGGTTGAGGACGGAATGGATCGGGCCTTTGAGGGAGCATGGGCGAAAGGGCGGGGAATGGGGGCATGGGTCGGAAAAATC